>JAKAHL010000311.1 GCA_021815005.1 Chloroflexota bacterium | reverse complement strand
GGAGCGGTGGATTTCGGCGACCAGGTGAGCCTGGCCCTGCGCCTGCTGCGGGAGTCGCCGTCGGCCCGGGAGTCCGTCCAGCAGCGGTTCAAGTACGTCCTGGTGGACGAGTTCCAGGACACCAACCGGGCCCAGGCAGAGCTCGTGGCGCTGGTGGCGCAGCGGCACCGCAACGTGACGGTCGTGGGCGACGACGACCAGTCCATCTACAAGTTCCGCGGCGCCGCCATCAGCAACATCCTGGAGTTCCGCGAGCGGTACAAGGCCGCCCGGACGGTCGTGCTGCGGCGCAACTACCGCTCGCGCGCGCCGATCCTGGATGCCGCCTACCGGCTTGTCCGCCACAACGACCCGGACCGCCTCGAGGTGCGGGCCGGGATCGTCAAGCGGCTGGTCGCCGCCCGGAAGGGCAAGGCGGCGCCGGTCCGCCACGAGGCGTTCGCCACCGGGACGGAGGAGGCGGACTGGATCGCCAAGGACGTCGCGCGGCGCATCGCGGCCGGCGCCCGGGCCCGCGACATGGCGGTCCTGGTGCGCTCCAACGCGGCCGCGGACCCCGTCCTGCGCTCGCTCAACCTCGAGGGGATCCCGTGGCGCTTCTCCGGCACGAGCGGCCTCTACGCGCGGCCGGAGGTCAAGCTCCTGCTGGCGTTCCTGCGCGCGGTGGCGAACCCGGGCTCGTCGGTGGACGTCTATGCCCTCGCCGCCTCGGACCTGTACGGCCTGGGGGGCGAGGACCTCGCGAGCGTCGTCCAGATGGCGCGGCGCCGAAACCGGTCGATCCTCGAGGTGCTCGAGGAGCTGGGTCGCCAGCCGGGGATCCTGCGGCTGACGCCGCAGACGCGGACGGCGGGCGCCAGGCTCGTGGCGGACGTGCAGCGCTTCGTCGCCCTCGCGCACGAGCGGCCCGCCGGCGAGGTGGCGTACGCCTTCATGCGGGAGACGGGCTGGCTCAAGCGGCTCGCGGAGGCGGGCACCGTGTCCGCGGAGGAGGCGCTGTCCAATCTCGCCCGCTTCTTCGACATCGTCCGCGCCCAGTCGGCCCTGCTCCCTGACGACCGGGCGATCTTCCTGGCGCCGCACCTCCAGACGCTGATCGCCGCGGGCGATGACCCGGCCACCGCGGACATCGACCCGGACGCGGACGCCGTGGCCGTGATGACCGTGCACAAGGCCAAGGGCCTCGAGTTCCCCGTGGTGTACCTGCCGGGCCTCGTGTCCGGCCGGTTCCCCGCGACGGCCCGGCGGGAGCCGCTGTCGCTGCCGGTGGAGCTGGTTGACGAGACGCTGCCCGAGGGCGACTACCAGACCCAGGAGGAGCGCCGCCTGTTCTACGTGGGCATGACGCGGGCGCGGGACGAGCTGGTCCTGACCCACGCGGCGGACTACGGCGGGGCTCGGGCACGACGGGTGTCGCCGTTCGTGCTCGAGGCGCTGGACCTGCCGGTCGCGGAGGGGTCGGCGGGCGCGGGCGCCAAGGCGCAGCGGCCGCTGGACCGGCTGGCCAGCCTCCAGCGCACCGAGGCCGCTCCCGCGGCCGTGCCGCAGCGCGAGGGCGAGCCGCTCACGCTGAGCTTCTACGCGATCGACGACTACCTGACCTGCCCGCTCAAGCACAAGTTCGCGCACCTGCTTCGCGTCCCGCTGGCGCCGCACCACTCGATCATCTACGGGGCGGCGCTGCACGCTGCCGTGTCCGAGTTCCACAAGCGCCACGCGCGCGGCGAGGTCATGGGCGAGGATCAGCTGGTCGCCGCGTTCGAGGCGGCCTGGGCGAGCGAGGGCTTCCTCTCGCGGGAGCACGAGGAGGCCCGCCTGGCGTCTGGCCGGGACGCGCTGCGGCGGTTTCGGGACGCCCAGCTGCGTCCGGGCGTCGTGCCGCCGGCCTACGTCGAGCGGGACTTCTCGTTCCTGCTCGACGGGGACCGCGTCAGGGGGCGGTTCGACCGGGTGGACATCCTCCCGCGACACCCCGCGACGGACGCGGCCGCGCCAGCCGGGGCCTTCGCCGCGGACGTGGTGGAGCCCACGCTCGGGCTCGCCCCGGAGTTCGTCGTCATCACGGACTACAAGTCCTCGGACGTGCGGGACCCGGCCAAGGCCCGAGAGCGGGCGAGGAACTCGCTGCAGCTCTCCATCTACGCGATGGCCTACGAGGCGATGACCGGCCGGCTGCCCGACGAGGTGGCGCTGCACTTCCTCGAGACGGGGCTCGTGGGCACCGCCCCGGTGGACCGCAAGCGCATCGACAAGGCGCGCGAGGCGGTGCGCGGCGCGGCGAGGGGGATCAGGGCGCGCGAGTTCGGCCCCAAGCCGGACTACATCGCCTGCGGGTTCTGCGCCTACCGCGAGATCTGCCCCTCGAGCGCCGCGCGGTGAGCGGTGGGCTGGACCCGGCGGCGCGGGCGGCGGTGGAGGCCGTGCTGGAGGGGCGCGCCCGAGGCGCCGTGGTGGAGGCGGACAACCTCGCCCTGCTCGAGGCGCTGCCGGACGCGTGCGTGGACCTCGCCTACGCAGACCCGCCGTTCGCCACGGGCTCGGCGCGACGGCTGCGGTCTATCCGGCTCGGGGCGGGCGAGCGCCGCCGGGCGGATTTTGGTGGGGCGCCCACCG
>JAKAHL010000310.1 GCA_021815005.1 Chloroflexota bacterium | reverse complement strand
CGAACAGCGCGCGGTCAAGCGCCTGCAGGGACGGCGCCTCGTCCTCGAACGCCGCCACGTAGTCCGCCACCGGCACGCCCGCCACGACCGACGCCCACCGGCCGGGGTGGCGGCCAGCGCCCAGCAGCGCGATGTACCCGCCCCACGACCAGCCCGCGAGCACGGCACGACTCGGGTCCGCCAGGCCACGCTCGACGAGGTCGTCGAGGCCAGCGAGCACGTCCTCGAGCTCGAGGAAGCCCACGTTGCCGATCAGCGCGTCCCGCCACTCGGCGCCATACCCGTCCGAGCCACGGTAGTTCACCATCGCGACGAGGAAGCCGGCGTCCACGTGGGCGAGGAGGTCCGGCACCCAGCGGTCCATGTCGAGCATGTGGGGGCCGCCGTGCACCCGCAGGATCACCGGGTGCGGACCGTCGCCGCGGGGGCGGACGAGGAAGCCGTGGACCTGCTGTCCCGCCGGGTTGGCAAACCGCCAGCTCTCGAACGGGTGGCCCCCGGGTGCTCGCGGCCCGTCGGGCTCGAGCAGCGGCTCGTCACGCCCGACGGCCCGCAGTTGCGCCGGGTGCTCGCCCGTGTGGCCGCGGTACCAGACCTCGCCGTCGGGGCGGACGGCCGCTGCCGTGACGGAGCCCGGCTCGGTTGCCAGGAGCGCCGTCGTGCCGGCCCCCAGTTCGTGGCGGTGGAGGCGGTGGCGCCCGTCGTCGAGCTGGAGGAGTAGAAGCGCGGACCCGTCGGGCCACCAGCCGGCCACGTCCACATCGCCCGCTAGGCCGGTGGGCAGGTCCGACACCATCCCCGTGCCGGGGTCCCAGATGGCCGGCCTGCGGTCCCCGCCGCGCTCGTGGCTGATCGCCACGCGGCGGTCGCCGGGCACGGGCGAGAAGCCGTGGCTGGCGATGGCCACGCCGTCCCACTTGAGGTCCGCCACCGCGGCGCCGGTGGCCGCGTCCAGGACCCGCAGGGCCGTGTGGTGAATGTCGCCGTCCTCGGCGTGCTCGAACACGACCAGCGTCTCGTCTGCCGAGAGCGCCGCCACATCGTCAGCGCCCAGCCCCAGCATCTCCGGGTGGGCGTGCAGGAGCCGAGCCGGCGCGCCGTCGTCGGCGACCCAGATGGCGAACCGCTCGCCGGTGCTCATGGCCGCCACCGTCCGGCGCCGGCCGATGGCCAGTCCCTCGTCCCAGCCCTCCGGCAGGCCCTCCAGCAGCGGCCGTGCCGCCGCCTGCGCATCGAATGGCGCGACCACCCAGTGCCCACGCTCCGAACCCGTGGCGTCGTGGAACCAGACGATCCCGCGGCCGTCTCGGGTGGGCCGCCCCCCGAGCACGCCGACGGGGTCATGGGTCACCTGCCGCCGCCGCCCGGTGGTCCGGTCCCAGGCGGTGAGCTGGTACGAGCCGCTCTCGGTGGAGGCGATGGCGAGATGGTCCGGGGCGTCCGGGGACCAGGCGGGGAAGCCCAGGATCGGCGCGCGGAAGCGGGCCTCCCAGGTCGGCAGGTCAGGCATGCGGCGCAGCGTAGCGGAGCCGACTCACCCGCCGCTTATCCGCTCGGCATCCCTTCTCGGGAGCACCGGCCGCGATGCGTGACCTCCCGCGGGCCGGCGCCGATTGCCGGGGCTCCGCGTCCGGACCGACGTCCCGTCGTGGCGGTCGCGCGGCCGGTCACAGGCCGATGGAGCGCAGGTACTCGCGGTTGCGCCGGGCGCTCTCGCGCGGCGCGCCCATGCCCGGCAGCACGTCCTGCTCCACCACCACCCAACCGTCGTAGCCGATCGCGCGCAGCTCCGCCAGCACGGCCGGGAAGTCCACGCACCCGCGACCGAGCTCGCAGAACGTCCCTCGGCGAGTGGACTCCAGGCCGTCCCAGGACTGGCGCCGGGACTCCTCCATGAGGGCCGGGTCGGCGTCCTTGAAGTGGACATGCCAGATGCGGCGTCCGAACTCCCGCACCGCCGCGGCCGGGTCCTCGCCAGTCCCGAAGCGCCAGTGCCCGGTGTCGAGGCACAGGCCGAGCAGGCCAGGGTCCGTGCGGCGGAGCAGCTGGCGGACCTCGTCGCCGGTCTCCACGAGCGTGCCGAGGTGCGGGTGGACCACCGTTCGCACGCCCGTCTCGTCGCGGACCTGCCGGGCGAGGTCCTCGGCGGCCGCCGAGAACGTCTCCCAGCCGGCCCCGTCGAGACCCATCCCCGGCGTCACCCGGCCGGCGTTCGCGCCGCGCACCGGGTCGCCATACGGGTCGTTGCCCAGCACGATGAAGCTGTTCGCCTCGCCGGCGGCCGCCAGCAGCCGGGCGATCCGCAGCGCATCGTCCACGCCCTGGCGGTGGCGAGCGGGGTCCTGCAGCCAGGGCGTGGAGAACGACGCCATGAGCGCGAGCCCGCGGGCGGCGAGGGCCTCGCGCAGCGCGGCCGGGTCGGTCGGCATGAACCCCCAGTCGCCGAGCTCGGTGCCGACGTAGCCGGTCTCGGCCATCTCATCGAGAACCTGGCCGTAGCCGGCCGTCTCGCCGGCCACGTTCTCGATGACGCCCCATGAGCAGGGCGCGTTGGCGACGCGGATCATGCGGGTCTCCGATCTGGATCGGGCAGGCACACGTCGGCACCGAGCTCGG
>JAKAHL010000309.1 GCA_021815005.1 Chloroflexota bacterium | reverse complement strand
GAACTTGACGACCCGCACGACGCTCCGGCCGTCCGCCCGGGCTCGGGCCGGCGCGGCAGGGTCCCAGCTGTGCCGCAAGCGGGCAGCCCGCGAGGGGTGGCGGTGCGGGCGGGCTCGCTCGGAGGGGCCACGGGGGTCGGCCAATGCCGAGCGCTGCAGGCCGGGGCGGCGGATTGGTCGAGTTCGTCGCCCACGGGAACAGCTCGGGCGGTGCGCGTGCGCGTGACCTCGGCGAGTTCGCCAGGTACGCGAAGAGCGGGAGGCGGGGCCGAGAGGGCGAACCGACCGGACGCGGGGCCGCGGCAGGCGGAAGGACTACGCGGACACGCCGGCGAGCGCCCGCTCCAGGTCGTCGAGATGGGCGTTGCGGTGGATCGACCGGTCCAGGACGCGCGGGACGCCAGCAGCCACAGCCGCATCGAGCGCGGCGTCCGGCAGCGCCGCGAGGACGGCGTCGGTCTCGTCGGCAGCGGTGACAGCGATCTCCGCGGCGGTCCGGGGCGGCACGGCCAGCCAGATCGGCAGGGACGCGTCGTTGATGACGTGGCCGATCTCGAGCGGGATCCCGATCGGCAGGGTGTCCGCGGCCATCGCCGCCGCCCAGCGCAGCGCCACGGTGCGGTCCCAGTGGGCGATGTGCGCGAGCCCCGCGGCGATCGTCCAGTCGCCGTCCGTCTGGCGGGTGAGGTCCTCGTCCGAGAGCCGGGCCACCAGCGCCTTGAGGCGCGCCGCGGCGGCGGCGTTGCGCTCCTCGTGCGATCGGTCGGTCACGCGGGGACCACCCTTCCCTCGGCGTCGATGACGGCGCGTCGGGCGGCAGCGCGCTCGGCGGCGCCCGGCACCTGGTCGCGGGCGTGGTAGGAGGAGCGCACCAGCGGGCCGCTCTCCACGTGCCGGAAGCCCATCCGCAGCGCCGCCTCGCGCATCTCGGCGAACTCGTCGGGGTGGTAGTACCGCTCCACGGGCAGATGCTGCGCGGTGGGCCGCAGGTACTGCCCGATGGTGAGGATGTCGCAGTCCACCTCGCGGAGCGCTTCGAACGCCTCGGTCAGCTCGTCGCGGGTCTCGCCCAGGCCCACCATCAGGCTCGACTTGGTGTGGGCCGCGTGGCCGTACTCGGAGGCGTAGGCCTTCGCCCGCTCGAGCACCGAGAGCGTGCGCTCCCAGCGCGCGCGCTTGCGGACGGGCCCCTGGAGCCGGCGCACGGTCTCGAGGTTGTGGTTGAGGATGTCGGGGCCGGCGAGCATCACCGCGCGCAGGGGCGCCTCCTCGCCGTTGAAGTCCGGGATCAGGACCTCCACGCCCGTCTGCGGGCTGCGGGCGCGGATCTCGCGGATCGTGGCGGCGAAGACCGAGGCGCCGCCGTCGGGCAGGTCGTCGCGGGCGACGCTCGTGACCACGACGTGGTCGAGGCCCATGTAGGCCGCGGCCTCGGCCACGCGCCGCGGCTCGTCCGGGTCGAACCAGGTCGGCCGCCCGGTCTTCACGTTGCAGAACCCGCAGGCGCGGGTGCACGTGTCGCCCAGGATCATCACCGTGGCCGTGCGCTGGTCCCAGCACTCGCCCAGGTTGGGGCACATGGCCTCCTGGCACACGGTGTTGAGGTTCAGGCCCGACAGCATCCGGCGCAGGTCGTGGTACGCCTCGCCGGCGGGCATCCGGGCGCGGATCCACTCGGGGTGGCGACGCAGGCCTGCGGCGGACGACGCAGCCGACGCCTCCACACCGCCGCCCATCGCGATCGTGGGCGGCAGGGTCGGGGCGTGGGGGTGACCGTCGGCGGGGTTGAGCACGGGCAGTTCGCGAGTCACGGAATGGACCTGCTAGTAGATGGAGGTATCGGGGCCCACGCCCTCGAGCCAGGCCTTGATGTCGCGCAGGAGCGCGGCGCCTCCGGCACCGTCGTTGGCGCGATGGTCGATGCCGAGGACCATGTTCATCACGGGGCGGATGGCGATCACGTCGCCGTCCGGCGTGCCGACCACGACCGGCCGCTTGGTGATCGCCTCCATGGTGACGATGCCCACCTCGGGGACGTTGAGGATCGGCATGACCAGGTTGGTCCCGAGGTACCCGGTGTTGTCCACGGTGAACGTGCCACCGCCGAAGTCGTCGAGGCGGAGCTTGCCGGCCCGTGCCCGCGCGGCCAGGTCGGCGATCGCGACGTTGAGGCCGTGGACGCTCAGCTGGTCCGCGTCGCGGACGACCGGCACGATGAGCCCGTCGGCCATGGCGACCGCCACGCCGATGTTGACCCGGCGCTTGGCCAGCAGGCCCTGGTCCGTCCAGTGCGCGTTGAGGGTCGGGTTGCGCTTCAGCGCCTCGGCACTGGCCTTGACCACGAACGGGACGTAGGAGAGCCCGATCCCCTCCTTGGCCTGATAGGCGGCCCGGACTCGGTCCCGGAGGGCGACGAGGCGGGTCATGTCCACCTCGACCGCGAGGTAGGCGTGCGGCGCCGCGAGAGCCCGCGTCATCTGGGCGGCGATGCCCTTGCGCATCTGGCTCATCGGGACGAGAACCTCGTCCTGGCCCGGCGGGAAGACGACGGCCCCGCCAGCGTTGGCGGGCGCGGAGGCGCCCGGCGCGGCCGTTGGCGCGGCGGGGGCGGCACCGCT
>JAKAHL010000308.1 GCA_021815005.1 Chloroflexota bacterium | reverse complement strand
CCTCGCCAGCTACGCTAGTCGCGGGCGCCGGGGCTGCCGCCTCGCCGTCGCCCGCTCTGGGCGCGTCGTCGCCGACGGCCCCCGCGCTCGGGACGCCGACACCGCTCGCGTCGCGGACACCGCTCGGGACGCCGCCACCGGCCCCGTCCGCCACGCCCGTGCCCCCGGGGTCCCCGGTACCGCTTCCGTCAGACGTCTTCGCGCTGCACGTCCCCGTCCTCATGTACCACCGGGTGACCCCGATGGCGGCAGCTGGCGACTCGCTGCCGGGTCTGGTTGTGCCGCCGGACCTGTTCGCCGCGCAGCTCGGCGCCCTCAAGGCGGCGGGCTGGCGGTCGATCACGGTGGCCGAGCTGGCCCGGGCGCTCGGGACCGGGCGGCCCCTGCCGCCGCGCACGCTCGCGGTCTCGCTCGACGACGGGTGGGATGACGGGTACGCGCACGCCCTGCCGGCCCTCCAGGCGATCGGCTACCAAGCGACCTACTACGTCATCGGCCGCCGAATCGGCATCCCGCGCTTCCTGTCCGCCCCGCAGCTGCGGGCCATGGCCGCGGCCGGCATGGAGATCGGCGACCACACGTTCGACCACGTCGAGCTCCCGTACCTCACCCCCGACCGCCAGCGCTACGAGATCGAGGCGGCGGCCGGTCGGATTGGCGAGGTTGTCGGCGTGGCCCCGGTCACGTTCTCCTACCCGTCGGGACGCTTCGACCCAGCGGTGGAGGAGATGGTCCGGGCGGCGGGGTTCGGCCTGGCCGTCACCACGCAGGAGGGCGCGCAGCAGCGCTGGTCGGAACGGTTCGCGGTGCCGCGCGTGCGGGTGAGCCCGAGCATGGACCCGGCGACCCTGCTCAGGACGGTCGAGCCCTACGCCTAGGCGCCGGGCCGTGGCCGTGGCCAGCGAAACGGGGCCTAGGAGCGGCGAAACGGGGCCTGGCTGGCCCGCGCGTGCCGCGCCGATCGCCGGCGGTCAGTGCGCGAGCACCCAGCCGGCCAGGTCCGCGACCAGCTGAGCGTCCACGTGGCCCGGCACGCTGTACTCGGCGGGCGTCGGCTGGCCGGTGCCGTCGAGCAGCAGGTGGTCCATCGCCGGGTACGTGTGGAACGACGCGTTGGCGTGCCCGGCCAGCGCCCGCTGCCACGGGGCCAGCTCCGACGGCGGCACCTGGTAGTCGCGGCCGCCCTGCGAGAAGAACTCCGGGATCGCCAGGGACGCCGCCGTCGCGGTGGGGTCGTAGGAGCGCAGGTCGAGCCAGTACGAGGCGGGGACGCCGCCGGGGAGCTCGGACGCGGGCGTGGAGGCCGACAGGGTGGGGGACTCGGCGAGGGCGACGGCCGCCTGGAGCGCGGCGATCGCCGCCTCCGCGGACGGCCCTGGACTGGGCTGGAGCGAGGCGAGGTACTGCGTCTGCTCGAGCATCAGCTTGGGCAGCGGCGTGCTGGCCGCCTCGAGCATGGCGATCCCCGCCAGCTGGCCCGGGGCCTGGGCGGCGATGCGGGGCGCAAGGGTGGCGCCGAGGCTGTGGCCCACCACGAACACCCGCGCCGGGTCCACCTTCGGCGTCTGGCGCAGCAGCGCGATCGCCGCGACCGCGTCGTCGGTGGTCTCTTGGCGGACGGTGATCGTCGGGTCCGCGGCCATCTGCTTCGCGTACACGAGGGTCCGCTTGTCGTACCGCAGGACGGCGATTCCCGCCGACGCGAGGCCCCAGGCAAGGTCCCGGAACGGCGCGTTGGGCCCGAACGACTCGTTGCGGTCGGCTGGCCCCGACCCGGCCACGAGCACGACGGCCGGGAACGGGCCCGTCCCGTTCGGCATGGTCAGGGTGCCGGGCAGCGTCCACGGCGCCGAGCCCACGGTGGCCGCGCTCTCCGTGTACGCGCCGGGCTTCACGTAGCCGGCCGGCGGCGCCGACGCAGTCGAGACCGCGGCCACGTGCAGGCCGCTGACCTGGCCGCTCGCGGTGACGGCCACGTTGAGGGTGACCGTCGCGTTGGCGAACGACACCGGGACGCTGACCAGCGTGTTGCCCGACACGGGCGAGCTGGTCGGGCTGCCGATCGACCCGAAGGCGCCGTACTGGGCGACGAGGCCCGCGGCGATCTGGTAGAGCGCCGACGCGGGCGCGGCGGCCGCCATCGTCGGGTCCTCCATGGCCGCGGCGCCCGACCAGTCGGACCGCGACAGGGCGCCCAGGTACGCGGTGGCCACCGAAGCCGCGTTCGCGGCGCTCGCCGAGGGTGCGCCCGAAGACGAGCCGGGCGCGGCGCCGGGGCCAGACGGCGCGGCGGGGGCGGACGGCGTCGCCGAGCCCGACGAGCAGGACACCAGCGCCAGCGACAGCAGGGCGAGCGGGATCGATCGGCGGATCATGCCGGCCACCTCGTGGCCCCGGCGCGCCATCACCGCCGCCGGGGCGGTCCGGGCCATGGTATGCCGAGCCCGCGGGCCGGGCGGCGGAACCGGCCCTGGGCCGCCCCTCCTGTCGCGAAGCGCCGGTGACCGTCGGCGCTAGGGCGCTTGGCCCGGGGTCGGGCCACCGCGCAGACGGCCGTCCACTCGCCCCCGACCAGGAGGATCTGCGTCCTGCCGATCGTCCCGTCCGGGAGGCGGCAGGCGTAGGCCGTGAGCGAGCAGCGCTCGCGCC
>JAKAHL010000307.1 GCA_021815005.1 Chloroflexota bacterium | reverse complement strand
CGCCCCGCCGCCGTGGATCGCCGAGGGCGACACGCCCGCGTTGCCGCCCGCCGCGGCTGCGCCGGGGGCAATTCCCGGCTGGGGAGCCGCGCCCGCGCCCGAGGCCGCCCCCTCGCGTCCCCGGCCTGACGACTGGGGTGACGCGTCGCGCGGTCTCGCCGACAGCGCGGCGGCCCGCCTCGCCGGCGCGGGCTCCGGCCTCCCTGCCCCGGCTCGGCCGGCCCGTCCGTGGTCGCCCCAGCCCGAGAGTGGCCCGGACGACGCCGATGCATACGACCAAGCGGCGGACGACGAGCCGCCCGCCCTCCCGCCGACGCGGCCGCAGTCGGCCGCGGCGAGGACGACCGTGCCGCGGCCGGTGGCCGGCCCGACCCGGCCGGGCCGGCCCACGCCGCGGATCCCGCCGGCCCGCGAGGGGACGGGGCCGGTGCCGCGGGACCCGAGCGAGCTGTTCGGGCCGGCGTGGGAGCGCCCCCGGCGCCACGAGGCCTATCCCTCGCTGCGCAGGAGCGTCGGCCTGCCGTCGCTTCGCGGCATGTCCAGCGTCGCGCTGGCGGCCATCGCGCTCGTGGTGGCTGCGGCCTTCCTGTTCGTGGTGTCGCCGATGATCCTGGGTCTCGGCAAGGACCGCACCCCCGCAGCAGAGGTCTCCGCGTCGCCCTCGCTGTCCGCCTCCGCGGCGCCGAGCGAGTCGCCCGTGCCCACCCTCGCGCCCGCGCCCACGCTGACCGTCTACACCGTGAAGGCCGGCGACACGCTGTCCAAGATCGCGGCCAAGTTCGGCGTGACGGTCAAAGACGTCCTCAAGGCGAACCCGCAGATCAAGAACCAGAATGCGATCCAGATCGGCGACCCGATCACGATCCCCGTGTCGACGGGCGGGTCGTCCATCAGCGGTGCCTCGCCGTCGGCCGTCAGCGGCGCGTCCGCGGCGCCGTAGCGTCGCGCCCGGGCGGGTCGCCGCGCGTCAGCGCGTGCGAGGGGCGAGGTTGATGGAGGTGATCTTGCCGGCCTCGACGCGGAACTGGGCGTCGAGCGCCTGGCTGGGCGCTCCCGGCCGGACCACGATCAGGTCAGCCTGGTAGGTGTTGCCCAGGTCCCGGACCTCGCCGGGGACCATCCGGAGGCCCCGGTCGGCCCGCAGGAACCAGCCGCTCACCTGGTCCAGCCCGCGCAGCGTGCGCGAGTTGTCGCCCACGTGGACGCGCATCTCGCAGCGCTCGTCCATCAGCGCCACGGCGCCATTGACGTCGCCGCTGTTCAGCAGCTCGAAGAAGATCTCCATCGTGTCGGCGGCTCCCATGAGGGCGAGTGTACCGGCGGGCGCCCAAGCGCGGGCTGGACGGGTCTCGCACCCTGCCTAGAGGCCGACGACCCGACCGCGCGCTCGGCCGCGGGCCAGCGTCCCGTCGCGCTCCAGGAGCACCTGCGGGATGGCCGGGCGGCCGTTGTACGCCATGGCCATGGACGCGCCGTACGCGCCCGCGTCCGCGATCGCCACCAGGTCGCCCCGCCGGAGCGCCGGCAGCTCGTGAACGCCCATCGTGTCCGTGCTCTCGCAGACCGGGCCGTCCACCCGGGCGGGCTCCGCGTCCGCCCCCTGGCCGGTCGTGCTGGGGTCCACCGCGGCGCCGAGCGAGGTGAGCGCGATCACCCGGTGTCGCGCCCCGTAGAGCATCGGCCGGATCAGCTCGGTCATGCCGGCGTCGAGCACCACCACGCGCCCCCGGCCGTCCCGCTCCCGGACGTGCAGCACGCGCGCCACGATCACGCCCGCATGTGCCACCAGGAAGCGGCCGGGCTCGGTTGCCAGGCGGGCCGGGCGCCGGTCCGGCGGGATCGAGGCCAGCGCCCGTGCCGCCTCTGCCGCGAAGCGAGCCGGCGCCGGCACCGTCCCCGGGTCGCCCACGGGGAACCCGCCGCCGACGTCGAACGAATCCATGCCCGAGCGCCCTGCCGCCAGCAGCGCGAACAGCGCCAGCCCGCGCCGGACCGCGTCCCGCCAGGCGTCCACCGCGCCGAGTTGCGAGCCGACGTGCAGGTGGAGCCCGCGCAGGCGGACGGGCCCGGTGTCGGGCAGCGCCGCGGCCGCGGCCGTGAGCTCGGTCTCGGTCATGCCGAACTTGCTCGTCTCGCGGCCAACCGCCAGGCCGGCGTGCGTCTCGGGCGCCACCCCCGGGTTGAGCCGCAACAGCACCTCGATCGGGGGACGCCCGACGCGGCCGAGGCCGGCCCGCCCGGCCATCGCCTCCAGCACGTCGAGCTCGTCGGGACTCTCCACGGCCACCCACCGGAGGGGCTCGCCGTCGGCCGCCGCGCGGACGGCCGCCCGCAGGTCCGCGGCCGACTTGCCGATCCCCTCGAGGGTGATCCGGGCATTGGGGACGCCCGCCCGCCGGGCCGTGGCCCACTCGCCCCGCGACACCACGTTGGCGTCGAGGCCGAGCGCGCCGAGCCGCGCGACCACCGCGACGACGTCGTTGGCCTTGAGCGAGAAGGCCCGGAGCCACGGGTCCGGGAAGGCCGCCCGGAGCTCTGCCTCGGCGGCCTCCAGCTGCGCCACCGCGGTGACCCCGACTGGCGTGCCGAACCGCGCCGCCGCCGCCCGGAGACGGTCCGGTGCCGCGGGCAGCGCGTGGGCTGCCACGCCC
>JAKAHL010000306.1 GCA_021815005.1 Chloroflexota bacterium | reverse complement strand
AAGTTCCGGATGACCGACGCGGCCACCGGCGAGCGCCTGCTGGCGTCGGAGGAGATCGGCGGCTTCGCGGAGCTCGGCCCCGCCGAGACCAACCAGGTCGAGGACCGCTATGTCGACACCCCCGACGGCGCGCTCACGGCGGCCGGGTACGCGGGGCGGCTGCGAACGATCGGCGACGCGACGGTGATCACGCTCAAGGGCCTGCGCCGCATCGACGACGGCGGCGTGATCCACCGGCGCGAGGAGCTCGAGGGGCCGGCGGTCGAGGGCGAGCCGGCGGCGGCGTGGCCCGAGTCGGCCGCGCGCGACGCGGTGGTCCGCCTGGCCGGCGACCAACCGCTCGCCGAGATCGCGCGGATCCACCAGACGCGCCGCAAGCGTCTGTACGGGCGGGACGGCGCGGTCGTCGAGGTGTCCGTGGACGACGTGGCGGTGCTCGCTGGCGGAGCCGTCGTGGAGCGCTTCGCCGAGCTGGAGGTGGAGCTCCGGAAGGGCGCGGAGGCGTCGCTCGAGCCGCTCGCAGACCTGCTCAGGGACATCGAGGAGCTGGTCCCGGCCCAGACGTCCAAGCTGGAGCGGGCGCTGGCCGCCGTGCACCGCGACGAGCCAGCCGGCACGGTGGCCTCTCCTGCGGTATCGGCAGGCGCGATCGAGATCCCGCGGCGCGACAAGGCTCCCGAAGCCGTCCCCGGGCGCGACGGCCCGCATATCGTCGTGGGCAAGTCGCCGGGCGTGGTTGCCGACGACCACCTCGCCGAGGCCGGGCGCAAGGTGCTGCGTTTCCACCTTGCACGCATGCTGGCCCGCGAGGCTGGCACCCGGGAGGGCCGCGAAGCCGAGGAGCTCCACGCCATGAGGGTCGCCACCCGGCGGCAGCGGGCGGCGTGGCGCGTCTTCGGTGCCGCGTTCGACCCCGGGCGCACCAAGCGCCATCGTCTGCGCCTCCGCGAGGTGGCCGCCGACCTCGGCGCCGTCCGCGACCTCGACGTGCTCGCCGAGGCCCTCGAGGCGTACCGCGCCAAGCTGTCGCCCAAGGAGTCGGCCGCCCTCGAGCCGCTCGTCGCCTCGTGGCGCCGCCGGCGCGACGCGGCCCGCGTCCTGCTCGTCCACGAGCTCGACTCGAAGCGCTACGCCAAGTGGACCGAGGAGTACGCGGCGTTCGTCCAGGCCGAGGGCGCGGGCGCGCGACCGGTGGGCCCCACCGAGCCGCACCGCGTCCGGGACGCCATGCCGTCGCGCATCTGGGCGGCGTACGAGGTCGTCCGCGCCTACGAGCCGGTGATGCGCTGGGCGGACGTGACCACCCTCCACGACCTGCGGATCGCGGCCAAGTGGCTGCGCTACACGCTCGAGTTCGTCCGCGAGGCGCTCGGTCCCGAGGCCGGGCCGGCCATCGAGAAGGTGGTCGCCCTGCAGGACCACCTGGGCTGGCTGCACGACGCGGACGTCGCTGCCGGACTCGCCCGGACGTTCCTCGTCGAGCACGCCGGCGACCTTGACGAGCTGGAGGCCGCGGCGATCGGCCGGTACCTCATGGACCGGGAGCGCGAGCTGGCGCGCCTGCGCAAGACCGTGGGCACGCCGTGGCGGGGCGTGTCCAGCCTCGCGTTCCGCCGCTCGCTGGGACGGCTCGTCGCCGGGCTCTGAACTCCCGGGCGCCTGCGGGGGCGCGCTGCCTACGCCGGCCGGGTCGGGTCGGACCAGCCGCCTGCCAGCTGCGCAAGACGGTCACGCCACGCCGCGCCGCCGCGCGCGGCGGCCAGGATGGCCCCCTCCCGGATCCCCTCCTCCGAGACGCGGAGGCGGTCGGCTCCGTACCGGGCGAGGATCGCTTCCACGATGATGGCGCCGGCGGGCAGGATCCTCGCTCGCTCCGGCCGGATGGCGTGGCGAACGGCGGCGTCGCGACTCCGCTCGACGGTGAGCATGGCGAGGGCAACGGTGACGCGGCGACGGGACAGCAGGCGGTCCTCGGCCGTGACCGGCAGCAGGCGCAGCAGGTTGGACGCCGTGCCGCCCACGGCCACGATCTCTGTCGGGCTCGCCGCGGGCGCGCCGCCCATGGCGCCAGCCACCGCCGTCCGGAGCGCCTCCAGCTCGGCCAGCGAGGGCGGGTCGGCCGCCACGTGGTCGCGCGTGAGCCGCGCCGCCCCGAGTGGGAGGCCGGCAGTCCGCACGATGCCAGCGGGACCCGCCACCACGAGCTCGGAGCTTCCCCCGCCGATATCGGCCAGAAGGAGCTCGCCGTCCACCGGCCGGCCGCCCGTGGCGCCGATCAGGGTGAGCATGCCCTCCTCGGCGTGGTCGAGAACGTGGACCGGCACGCCGATGCGAGCCAAGGTGGCGCGGACGACCGCCGGTGCGTCGGCGGCGCGGCGCAGGGGCTCGGTGCCGACGACCGTGGCGGTGGCTGCGCCGATCCCGCGGGCCGCCACGACGTAGCGCTCGAGGTCGGCAATGAGCGCGGCCCGAAGGTCGCTCCCGAGGTAGCCGTCCGCCGCGACCCGATCGCCAAGGCCCAGGAAAACCGACTCGTCGAGCAGCGGGACCACGCGGTGGCTGTCAACGATGCCCACGAGCAGATGGACGCTCGTGGCGCCGACGTCGATCGCAGCGGCCACGTGCGAGCCCGGGGGCACAACGAGGCCGCCGGTGGCAAGCGGGCTCGCAGGCTCGGCGG
>JAKAHL010000305.1 GCA_021815005.1 Chloroflexota bacterium | reverse complement strand
CGGGGCGCGCGGGGCGGCGCGGGGCGCGGGGCGCGCGAGGCGCGGGGCACGCCCTTGCCAACCCCGCGGAGGGTCGGACATAAGGGCCGGATGAGCGAGCCCGGCGATCCTCTGGGCATGTTGGCCCTGCGACGTCCGATGACCGCCCTGCTCGACCTCGCCCTCCCCCCGATTTGCGCCGGGTGCGGCGAGGAGGGCGTCCCGTTGTGCCCATCCTGCCGGCCTGCGCTCCAGGTGCGCTTGGGCCTGCCGCCGGGAACGCCGCTGGGGCTGCCGGATGGGCCGCCGGACCCGCTGGCACAGGTGGAATGGTGCGCCCCGTTCGCCGGCGTCGTGCGGCACGCGCTGCACGCCCTCAAGTACGCGGGGGAGCGGCGGCTCGCCGAGCCGCTGGGCGAGGCGGTGGCGGAGCGCTGGGCCGCTGCCGGCGGAGGCGGGGACCTGCTGGTGCCGGTGCCGGTCCACGAATCGCGGCGGCGGGAGCGCGGCTACGACCAGGCGGAGCTGATCGCACTCGTCGCGGCCCGGCGCCTGCGCGTCCCGATGGTTTCGGCGGTCGAGCGCACCCGGGCCACCATTGCGCAGTACCGCCTGGACCGTCGGCACCGGGCGGCGAACGTCGCGACCGCGTTCGCCATCCGCCCGGGCCTGGCGTCCCGCGTGGTGGGTCGGCACGTGGTGCTGGTGGACGACGTGCTGACGACCGGCGCCACGGTCGCGGCGACGGCAGCGATCCTGCTCGGGGCCGGCGCGGCGAGCGTGTCAGCGGTGACCGTGGCCCGGGAGCGGTGAGCGCGGCACAGACCCGGGAGTAGGCGGGGATGGGGCGGCGGGGGCACCCCGGTCGCGAGGGGCCGTTCGACGCAACCGTGCCGGACGCGCGGCCCGACGTGTTGGACCCTCGGCAGGGTGGGCCTGTTAGCCTCCGCGGCTATACTCGCCTTCCGGACGAGGCCCCGAGTGTCGGCCCGCCCGCCCCCACAGCCAGGCGCGGCGAACGCGCCGGGAGGTCCACCGTGAGGACGATCGTCAGGGGCAAGAACCTCGAGGTTCCGGATCGGGTCCGGGAGTATGCGGAGCGCAAGTTCGCCCGCCTCGAGCGGCTCCTCGATGACCGCACGGACGCCATCGTGGAACTGTCCAACGAATCGCACCGGAGCGCGACGGACGCCCATATCGTGGACGTCCAGCTTGTGATCGACGGCAAGACGCTGCGCAGCACGGCGGCGGGCTCGTCGTACCAGGCGGCGCTGGACGAGGTCGTGGACAAGGTGGAGCGCCAGGCCATCGACTTCAAGGAGAAGCCTCGCGTCCGCGCCCGCCCGGACGAGGAGAAGGCCATCCTCCGCAAACTGGCCGACGGCACCGCGGAACCATCGCACGAGCGCAAGATCGTGAAGACCAAGCGCTTCGCCATCCAGCCGATGTTCGAGGAGGACGCGGTCGCCGCGATGGAGGACCTCGGACACGATTTCTACGTGTTCGTCAACGGCGAGACGGAGCACCTCGCGGTGCTCTACCGGCGCAAGGACGGCAACTACGGGCTGATCGAGCCGGTGCTCGGCGGCGACTACTCGACCGGCCGCAGGACCGGCAAGTCGCACAGCTAGCCCCCGGGCCTCGGCGGTCGCCGCCGTTCGCGCGGCGCGAGCCGCTCGGCGCGCCGTCGCATCGCGGGCTAGTCTGTCGCATGCTCCCGAACGGGCGGCGCCTCGGCGCCCATCTACCGCTGGCTGGCGGGCTCGTCCGCGCCGCCGACCGCGCCGCGGCCATCGGCGCCTCGGCGATGCAGGTGTTCGTGGACAACCCCACGTCCTGGCGACGGCGCGAGACCCTGCCCGCGGAGTTGCCCGCCTTCCGCGAGCGGCTCGCCGCGTATGACATCGCGCCGCTCTCCGTGCACGCGCCGTACATCGTCAACATCGCCGGACCGGACGAGGAGACCTGGCAGCGATCGGTGGAGCTGCTGGCCAGCGAGCTGAGGGTCGCGGCCGCCTACCAGGCGGCGTTCGTCAACCTGCACACGGGATCCCATCGCGGAGCGGGCCCGGAAACCGGCATCGCCCGCGAGGCGGAGGGCCTGCGGCGCGCCCTGGAGCTGGCGGGGGACGAGGCTGGCGCGGTGGCGCTCGTCCTGGAGAACGGGTCGGGCGGCGGGTTCTGCCTGGGCGCAACCCCAGCCGAGCTCGGCGCGATCGCCCGTGCCGCCGCGGGCCTCGGTGTGCCGCGCGAGCGGCTGGGGTTCTGCCTGGACACCGCCCACCTCTGGGCCGCCGGGTTCGCCGTGGACACCGGCGCGGGCGTGGACGCCCTGCTGGCCGACGTGGACGCCGAGGTGGGCCTCGACCGGGTGCGGATGGTCCACCTCAACGACTCGCGGTCGGCGGCCGGTTCCGGGTCCGACCGTCACGAGCACCTGGGCGGCGGGGCCGTCGGCGCCGCCGGGCTCGCCCGCTTCATCACCCACCCTGGCCTCGCCCGGGTCGCCTACCTCATCGAGACGCCCGGCATGGAGGAGGGCTGGGACGCCGTCAACCTCGACCGGGCGCGGGCGCTCGCCGCCGGGCTGCCGCTCGAGCCGCTGCCCCAGGCCGCGTTCCACACCCGGAGCGCTCGGGGCCGCGGCGCCCCGCCCGAGGCGGACGAGCCGGCGACGACGGCAGCGACCACGTGACCGGGACA
>JAKAHL010000304.1 GCA_021815005.1 Chloroflexota bacterium | reverse complement strand
GGGTGCTGTGGGTGAACACGCCGCCCACCTTCTGACCCGCGGGCCGCGGGCCCGCCCCGTGCCGCAACCCCCTCGAATCCGGAGGTTCGTCCCATGACGCAGACCGTCCCGTCGCCCGCCGCCTCGCTGCCCGACACCTCGGTGGTGCCGCCGGTCTGGGGCCGCATCTTCAGCCTGGAGGTGGAGCGCGGCGAGGGCTCGTGGCTGGTCACCCGCGACGGCGATCGCTACCTCGACTACACCTGCGGCATCGGGGTCACCAACACGGGCCACGCCCACCCGCGCGTGGTCAAGGCGGTCCAGGACCAAGCGGCCAAGCTGCTCCACGGCCAGCAGAACATCGTCTACCACGAGCCCGGCCTGCGCCTCTACGAGCGGCTTCAGCACGTGCTGCCGGGCGGCCCGTGGCAGGCGTTCCTCGCCAACTCGGGCGCCGAGGCCGTGGAGGCGGCGGTCAAGCTCGCGCGGATCGCCACCGGGCGGCCCGCCATCATCGCCTTCCGCTATTCGTTCCACGGCCGCACGGCGCAGACCATGGCGCTCACCGCGGCCAAGGACGTCTACCGCGGCGCCTTCGAGCCGCTCCCCGGCTCGATCTACCACGCCAGCTACCCGTACTGCTACCGCGCCGCCGGCGGCGCCCATGACCCGGCCGCGTGCACCTGCGACTGGGAGGCCCAGCTGGACCTGCTGTTCCACCAGCTCGTCTACCCGGAGAAGGTCGCGGCCATCATCATCGAGCCGGTGATCGGCGAGGGCGGCTACATCGTGCCGCCGCCGGGCTTCCTCCCGCGCCTGCGCGAGATCACCCGCGAGCACGGCATCCTGCTCATCGCCGACGAGGTCCAGACGGGCTTCGGCCGCACCGGCGAGCTGTTCGCGGTGCGCCACTGGGACGTGGAGCCCGACATCCTGGTCATGGCCAAGGGCATCGCGTCAGGGCTGCCGCTGTCGGGGATCATCGCCAAGGCCGACATCATGGCCAAGTTCGCGCCCAGCTCCCACGGCGGGACGTACGGCGGCAACGCCGTCTCGTGCGCGGCGGCCCTGGCCACGCTCGACGTGATCGAGGAGGAGGGCCTGGTCGCCAACGCCCGCGAGCGCGGCGCCCAGTTCCTCGACGGGCTGCGGGCGCTCAAGGCCAGCCACCCGGCCATCGGCGACGTCCGCGGCCTGGGCCTCATGCTGGCGCTGGAGTTCGTCAGGCCCGGCGAGGGCGACGGGCGCGTGCCGGACCCGATCACGACCAAGCGCGTCCAGCAGGCGTGCTTCGACCGCAAGCTGATGATCCTCACCGCCGGCTCGTACGTGAACGTGGTGCGGATCATCCCGCCGCTCGTCACCACGGCCGAGGAGGTGGACCTCGCGCTGCGGGTCATCGGCGAGGCGCTGGACGAGGCGGGCGCGTAGGCCCGCCCGGCCCGGGGCGCGCCCCGTCCGAGGCGCGGGGGGACCTCGGCCGGCTGGCCGTGACGTGCCGGCGCGCCTGACGGTCAGCCGGGCGTCCGGAGGCGCCGCAGGACCTCGTCGTGGAGCAGGCCGTTGGTGGCCACGAAGGACTCCGCGTCGATGCGACGCTCGCCGAACGCGTCGGTGACCTGCCCGCCGGCCTCCTCGATCACGACCAGCGGCGCCGCGAGGTCCCACGGCTTCATCCCCACCTCGATCATCGCCTCGGCGGCCCCCTCGGCCAGCAGGGTGTAGCCCCAGAAGTCGCCGAAGCCGCGGTCGCGCCAGGCGCTGGCGATGAGCGCGTCGAAGCCGGGCATCACCCCGGAGCGGACGTTGTCGGTGCGCGAGCCGTAGAGCAGCTGGGCGTCGTCGAGGCTGCCGACGCGCGAGACCCGGACGGCCCGCTCCCCGTCGAGCCCGCGCGCCCAGGCGCCGAGACCGCGGGCGGCCCACCAGCGCTCGCGCAGCGCCGGCGCGGAGATCATCCCCGCCTGCAGCTCGCCGTCCACCTCGACCGCGAGCAGGGTGCCGAACAGCGGCACGCCGCGGATGAAGTTGTGCGTGCCGTCGATCGGGTCGATGTACCAGCGAGTGGGGGCGTCGGCCGCCTCGGTGCCGTACTCCTCCCCGATCAGCCCGTGGTCCGGGTAGCGCGCCAGGATCCGAGACCGGATCTCGCGCTCGATCCCCTGGTCGGCCACGGTCACGAACGTGCGGTCCGGCTTGCGCTCAAGGTCCAGGTCGCGCCGGAAGTGGGCCCGGGCGATCTCGTCCGCGACGTCGCACGCGTCGTGGGCGAAGGCGATCCACTCGAGCAGGGTGGCCTGGGGGACGCGGGCGCGGGCGGCGGACCAGGCGGGTCCGAAGGGCTGGTCGGTCATGGGCAGATGATGCCCGACGGGGGCCCGTTGGGGGCGGCGCCGCCCCCAACGGGCGCGGCGTCAGCCGAGCGCGGCCCGCAGGGCGGCGGGGATCGGCCGGGACACCGCGACGGGCTGCACGTGCTTCGCCACCACGTCCGCGGTCCCGGCAACGTTGAGCTGGTCGAACAGGAACGCCATCTTGGCGCCCTGGTCCGCGAGGATCTCGCCCTTGGTCTCGAGGTCCCAGAGCTGGCGCTTGAACGGGCCGATGGCCTTCTTGCGCGTCGTGTAGAGGAACTGGTCCTCGGTCTGGCCGTCCTTGCGCTCGTCGGCGGCGTTGACGCGGCACCAGGCGTAGATCTCGTCCATCAGC
>JAKAHL010000029.1 GCA_021815005.1 Chloroflexota bacterium | reverse complement strand
TTCCGATCTCGTGGTGCGGTGAGCCGTCGGCCCACCATCGCGGCGCGGGGCGCCACGCCGGCCCAAGCGGCTCTACCGGCCCTCGAACCGCGGCGGCCGCTTCTCGACGAAGGCCCGGAACCCCTCGCGCCGGTCGGCGGAGCGGAGCACCACGTCGTACATGGCGTCCTCGGCGGCCTGGCCGTCGCGCAGGGACGCGTGGGCGGCTCCGATGGCGTGCTTCGCCTCGCGCAGCCCGAGCGGAGCGGCGGCGGCCAGCTCGGTCGCCAGCGAGAGCGCGCCGGCGAACGCTCCCCCGGGCTCGGTCACGCGGGCCACGATCCCCCATGCCTCAGCCTCGGTGCCCGACAGGCGTCGCCCGGTGAGCACCAGGTCTCGGGCCCGCGGCGCGCCGATCGCCCAGGTCAGCAGCCTGGCGGCCCCGCCGCCCGGGAAGATCCCAACCCGCGGTTCCGGCAGGCCGAACTGCGCGTCGCGCGCCGCCACGATCAGGTCGCAGGCCAGCGCAAGCTCGAACCCGCCGGCCAGGCAGAAGCCCTCGACCGCAGCGATCGTCGGGATCGGCAGCTCCGCGAGCCCGGCGATCAGCGCCACGATCCGCTGGTGCTGGTCGGCGAGCTGCTCGTCGGAGAAGCCCGCCCGCTCGCGCAGGTCCATGCCGGCGGAGAAGGCGGTGAGCCCGGCACCGCGGAGGACGAGGACGCGCGGCGAGGGCGGCATCGCGGCGGCCCGGACCGCTGTCCCAAGCTCATCGAGCAGCGCATCGTCGATCGCGTTGCGGACGTCGGGCCGGTTGAGCGTGAGCACGACCACGCCATCGGGCGAGGCTTCCCGGTCGACACGGAGGACGGGCGGCAGGTGCATGCCGCGACGCTAGCGCAGGCGCGCAGTCCGTGCGCAGCACGCAGGTCAGGGCGCGGATCGAGACGCCCGACGACGAGGCGGGTCATGATCGCTCCCGACGGCGGCCGCGGGCGTCCGGCCGCGCGGGACGGCCCGGGCGTCCAATCGATTCGGGTGCGTCCGTCCGTCAGGTGGAGTGACGGCTCCGGAGGGCGGCCGCGGGACGAGAGGTCGATGGAGCCGACGGCGATCGACGAGGCAAGGTTCGTGGAGCTGGTCATCGGGGGGCTCAACGAGGCGCACCGGGTGGCGACCTGGATCCTTGGCGACCCCGCCGCCGCCGAGGACGCCGTCCAGGATGCCGCGGCCCGCGCCTGGGCCGGGCGAACCGGGCTGCGCGACCCCGCTGCGGTCTCGGCCTGGTTCGGCCGGATCGTGGTCAACACCTGCCGCGACGAGCTGCGCAGGCGGAACAGCCGACCGCGGACCGCGGCCGTGGGCCTTGCGGACGACGTTGCGGACCCGTCCGTCCGCGATGCCGAGGCCGCCGACCGGGACGAGATCGCCCGGGCGATCCGTCGGCTCAAGCCCGACTTCCAGGTGGTCCTGGCGCTTCGCTTCGGCGCGGACCTGACGGTGCCGGCGATCGCGGATCGCCTCGGAATCCCGGAGGGGACGGCCAAGACGCGGCTTCGCGACGCCCTTGCGGCGGCGCGCGTCGCCATCGCGGCCGAGCGGGCCGCGGCGTCCGGGCCGCGGGAGGCGCGACGATGACCGACCCGCACGATCCCCTCGACGACCTCGAGCTCACGGCGCTGCTCCGGCGGCACTATCGCCAGCTGGACCCCGACGCGGCGCCCCCCCGCCTGGCCGCGCGCGTCCGGACGCGCCTCGCGGGCGCCGCTCGGGCGGATGGCGCGACCGGTGCCCGGGTTCCCCTGACGCCCGTCCGACTGGCCGCCCGTGCCAGCCGCACGCAGGGAGGGCCGACGATCGCGCTGGCGGCCGCGGTCGTCTTGCTGGCGATCGCGGGGCTGGCGGCCAGCCGCCTCCCCGGCCAGCCCGCGGCAGCGTCGCCCGCGACGGCCCCAGCAGGCCCCTCCGCCACGACGCCGACACTGTCGGCCGAAGCCGGCTCGCCCCAGGCATCTGGTCAGCCCGCCGGCAGCACGTCGCCCGAGACGGCCGGGACGGGAGGCACGCAGTCGGCGATGGCCTTCGCGGACCGCAGCCACGGCATCGTGGTGGGCGCGTATGGCGGTCGGGGCGCCGTCTGGGCCACCTCCGACGAGGGCCAGCACTGGACCGCGGTCGCGGTCGACGCACCGCCGCTCGACAGCGCGGCGATGGTCGGCGCTCAGGCGTGGGCGAGCGCAAGCTGCGCTGGGACGCCGTCGGGCGCCTGCCAGCCCACGGTCCTCGAGAGCCCCGACGGCGGGGCGACCTGGTCCGCGGTCTCGTCGGCAGCCGTGACGTCGCTCTCGTTCGTGGACCCGCGCGACGGTTTCGGGATCGGCCCATCGTCGCCCGCGTCGCTGCACCTGCTCGCGACGACGGACGGCGGGCGCACGTGGGTCCCCGCCCCCGGCCCAACCCCGTGCGAGACGGGGTTCTTCCCCATCGCGGCGAGCTTCGCCGACGCCCAGCACGGCTGGGTCGCCTGCGGCAGCGGGGAGAGCGCCGTGGGCAGCTCGTCCAAGGAGGTTGTCACCACAGCCGACGGCGGGAACACCTGGGCGGTTCGGTCGCGCGTCAGCATCGACGGGTCGTCGCCGGTGGGAGCGCTGCCTGCCCTGGGGGTGTTCCGCGGCCTGGACATGCTCACCGACGGCAGCGGCCTCTCTTGGACCTGGACCGAGGGCCTGCTCCGGACCACCGATGGCGGCGCCACCTGGGCCCGGCTGCCGCTGGGCACCGCCGGCGGCGGCGCGCAGTGGCCCGGCGCCGCCATCACCGGCGACGGCATGGTGTTCGCGCTGACGGTCGACGCGGCGTCCCCGGACGGATCGGCCGTGTTCAGCCTGGGGCTCGACGACGGCCAGACCTGGAAGCCGTACACGCACTTCGGCATGCTGCCCGCGCCGGGCGCCAGCCCGACACCCGAGCCTCCGGCTGCCCTCCAGCCGGCGCTGCCCGACGCGGTGGCGTTCGCCGACGCCATCCACGGCCTCGCCGTCGGCGGCGACGCGACGACCGCTGACGTGTGGCGCACCGCGGACGGCGGGGCCACCTGGTCCCTGACGCCGCTCGGCGCGGGCGCGGCCACGGCACTCGCGGTCAGCGGCCAGAGCGCATGGACCGACCTGCTCGCCTGTCCGCCGGACACGGCGCCGGGCAACCCCGCGTGCACGGGCTCGGTCGAGCGCAGCGATGACCTCGGCGCGACCTGGACTGTGGTGGGGCACGCGAACCTCATCTCGATCTCGTTCAGCGATGCCGCCCACGGGTTCGGCGTCGGGTTCGAGCCGCCGTCGGCGAGCGCGGGGACCACAGGCGGCCTGGGCACCGCGATCTACGCGACGAGCGACGGCGGCGCCACCTGGGCGCGACTCGCGGACGACCGCCCGTGCGGAAGGTTCGACCCCGTCTCGGTCAGCTTCGTCTCGGCGGACCGGGGATGGGTCGGCTGCTCCAGCGTGATCGGCGCGGGCTCGGGCCTGAAGGCCGTGATGGAGACGACCGACGGCGGCAGGACCTGGTCGTGGCGGGCGCGGATCGACTATCCGGGCGGCCTCAAGGCGATCGGCACCATCACGTCCTCGGACTACCTGCAGACCATCTCCATGGCAGCCGACGGCAGCGGCCTCATCACCGGCCAGCGCGGGTCCACCATCCGGACCTCCGACGGCGGCCGGACCTGGACCTCGTGCCCACCGGGCCAGTTCGACGCCTACACCACGAGCGGAGCGGCCATCGTGCCCAGCGGGCCCTGGTACGTCGCCCAGTCGGGCTGGCTGAACGCCACCCTGACCACTATGGAGGGCCGGCTCATGCGCAGCGCGGACCGCGGCGCCTCGTGGTCCCAGGTGGGCGGCTGGCTGCCGAGCCCGTAGGCTGCCGAGCCCGTAGGGAGCCGCCGTCGGCGCCAGCTCAGAGCGGCTCGAAGCGCGCCTGGAAGAACCGCAGGTACCTGGGCTCGTACGCCATCCTCAGGCCGCGCGCCTCGTGGCGGGCGTCGTAGCACGCCTTCACCGACTCGGCCACGACGTCCATGTGCGCCTGGGTGTAGACGCGCCGCGGGATCGTCAGCCGGGTCAGCTCCAGCTTCGGGCGCTTGTGGTCGCCGGTCTTGGGGTCGCGGCCGGCGGACACGATGCCGCGCTCCATGGACCGGATGCCGGAGTCCAGGTACAGCTCGGCCGCCAGCGTCTGGGCCGGGAACAGGTCCTGCGCGAGGTGCGGGTAGAACGCCTTCGCGTCGAGGAACACCGCATGCCCGCCGATGGGCTGGACGATCGGGATCTGCCACTCGGTGAGCAGCTCGCCCAGGTACCGAACCTGGCCCACGCGCGAGCGCACGTGCTCGTCCTGGACCGCCTCGGCGATGCCCAGCGCGAGCGCCTCCATGTCGCGCCCGGCCATGCCGCCGTACGTGTGGAGCCCCTCGAACACCACCACCAGGTTGCGCAGCTCCTCGAACGTGTCCGAGTCGTTGACGGCCAGCCAGCCGCCGATGTTGACCAGGTTGTCCTTCTTGGCGGACATCCAGGCGCCGTCGGTGTAGGAGCAGAACTCGAGCAGGATGTCCGCGATCGACGTGTCGGCGTAGCCCTCCTCGCGCTCCTGGATGAACAGCGCGTTCTCCACCATGCGCGTGGCGTCGAGCATCACCTTGATGCCCAGCGGCTCGCACAGCGCGCGCACGGCCTTGACGTTCGCCATCGAGACCGGCTGGCCGCCCGCCATGTTCACGGTCCCGGCCAGGGACACGTACGGGATCCGCTCCGCGCCGACCTCGTCGATCAGCGCCCGGAGCTTGGCCAGGTCCACGTTGCCCTTGAACGGCAGCACGGCGGCCGGGTCGTGGGCCTCGTCCACGATCACGTCGTGGAACGTCCCGCCCGCCAGCTCCTGGTGCTCGCGGGTGGTGGTGAAGTACATGTTGCCGGGGATGTGGTCACCGGGCCGGATCATGACCTGGCTGATGAGGTGCTCGGCGCCGCGCCCCTGGTGCGTGGGCACGATGTGCTTGTAGCCGTAGTAGCGCTGGATCGCCTGCTCGAGGTGGTAGAAGTTCACGCTCCCGGCATAGGCCTCGTCGCCCAGCATCATCCCGGCCCACTGCCGGTCGCTCATCGCCGAGGTTCCCGAGTCGGTGAGCAGGTCGATGTACACGTCGTCGCTCTTGAGCAGGAACGTGTTGTAGCCCGCCTCGGCCATCGCGGCCTCGCGCTGGGCGCGGGTCGTCGTCTTGAGCGGCTCGACCATCTTGATCTTCCAGGGCTCGGCCCAGCTGCGGCGGCCGTGCTGCTGGCCCATGGTGTGGAGCGAGGACGGGCGGTCCGCGGTCATCGGCAATCTCCAGGCTCGGCGGGATACGGCGGGGCGGGTCAGGTTCGGGGGCGGGCGGCCTCGGCGGCGTCCGCCCCGATGGGCAGGGCGGTCGTGCGCTTGACCTCGCGGACGACGAGGCTCGTCTGGATCCGCGCGATGCCCGGGATGGGCGACAGGCGGTCCACCAGGAAGCGCTCGAGGTCCCGGCGGTTGCGCAGGGCCACCCGCAGCACGTAGTCATGCTCGCCGGTCACGTGGTGGACCTCGAGCACCTCCGGCATGGCGGTGACGGCGTCGCGGAATCGCTCCACGTCGTCGTGGCCGTGGGCACGGAGGCCGACGTTCACGAAGCACAGCAGGTCGAAGCCGGCCTGCTCCCGGTCAACGAGGGCGACATAGCGGGCGATGACGCCCTCCCGCTCCAGGCGACGGACCCGGGCGTGGGTCGCCGCCTGCGAGAGGCCGATCCGGCGCGCCAGGTCGGCGTTGGCAAGGCGGCCGTCGGCCTGGAGCTCGCGCAGGATGGCGTCGTCGATCTCGTCACGGGCGGGGTGTACCACGGCATGGCCTCGTGCTTGCGCGTTCTTCTGGAAGCGGACCCGGAGACCGATGGATCTTCGGTCTCCGCTCGCCTGCATGATGCGCCATTCGGAACAGGCGCCAGTCCGCGCCGACAAGTCCCGTCGGCCGGCCCCGTCGGCCGGCCCCGTCGGCGGCCGGCGCGGCCGGCGCGGCCGCCTCGCGGGAGCTAGAGCTAGGCTGGCCGCGTGGCCGGCGGGTCCAGCGGGTCCACCCCGCCGACCCGCGTCGCCACCGGGTCCGACCCAGCTCCGGGATCGCCCAGGCCCAGCGGCCGGTCGGAGACGGAGCGCCAGCCCCGGTCCTCGATGCCCGCCAGGGTCGCCGCCGCGGCCGCCAGGATGCCGACCCGGTGCTCGGCGGCCCGGCCGGCCAAGGACGGTCGGGACCGTGCCTCCGAGATCGCCCGCGCAACGTCCAGGGCCGCGCTCATGGCGTCTGCCCGGGCGGCGAACCCGACCGACGGCCCGCAAAGCAGCAACGCGACCTCGCCGGCATCGGGCAGGAGGGCCGCGACGAGCGCCTGCCAGTCAGTCCCGGCTCGGCCGGCCGAGGCCGGCTCCAGGAAGGCAAGCGCGTGACCCGGGAACACCTCGTGGCGCACGCCAATCTCCGCCACGGCGAGCGCCGCCGGCTTCGGCTCGTCGCCCAGCCAGGCCGGCAGCGCGCCCACGATCACGGCATCGGGCGGCAGCCCGTCGGCGAGCGCCTGCCGCACCGCGAGCAGCTGCAGCGCCAGGGCACGGCCCGAGCGGGTGGCGGGATCGGAGGGCAGGCCCGCCTCGAGGTCGGTCGCGACCATGAGCGCTCCCGCGGGTATCACGACCCGAACGCCGCCCCGGGCGAGCACCCGGTGCGCGAAGGCGTGGTCCGCGATGGCCCGGTCCGGATCCGCCAGGCCGGTCACGATCTCGCGGAGGGGATCGGTCACCACCGCGTCCACGCGCTCGAACGCGGCGACCACCGCCTGGTCCGGCGCGGCCAGCGCCGGCGACTCGGTGATCAGGCGGACGTAGCGGCCGCTCCGCGCACCGGCGTCGTCGAGCGCAGCCCGCAGCACCGCGAGTGCGCGCTGCGAGCCCGTGGGGACGGGCTTGCCGGCAGGGTCGGCGCGAGCCAGCCCGCCGCGCGACGTCGGGGCCGGACGCCACGGCTCGACTCCCAGCCCGGCCCGCGACGACAGGTCGGCGAGCTCACGGCCGGGCGGGACGCGGACGTGGACCGCCCCCGCGCCGGCCCCGATCAGGCCGATCGCCTCCTCGACGGCGTCCACGATGGCCGGGGCCCGGAGCGAAACGCCCAGGACCGTCGGGCCCGGCTCGCCGAGCAGGGCGGCCAGCTCGCGGCGGGCCGTCCGGTTGGCGTCTGCCCGAGCGAGCGAGGCCGACGCCATCCTCGCCAGGGACGCCTCGGCACGGCTGCGCCGCGGCGCGTCGGCGAGGAGCTCCGCCTCGAGCCCGAGATCGATGTGGCCGGCCGCCACCTCGAGCGCAACCTCGCCGATCGGCAGGTCGTACTCGGCCATCGCCACGGCCATCGGCAGGGCGATCCCACCCCCGAGCCGGCGCGGGTCCGGGCCGAGATACCGGTCCACGACCTCGGCCGCGAGGGGGCGCCCGTCGCGATCCACCCCGGCCACGCCCAGCAGGCGCAGCACCGCGCGCTCCTGCCCGACGGTGGTGGTCGAGCGAGCCCGTGCGCTCCATGACCCGGCGATCGCCGTCGCCCGGCGGACCAGGTCCTCGGTCACGCTCCCCGGTGCGCGCTGCATGGCGCCAGTATGGGGGTCGCCGAGTGCGACGGGGCCGCCGATGCGGACCGGCGACGCGAGCGAGGTAGTCCCGGGCCTCGGGCGGGGACCGAGCCGGGGGCCGGAGACGCCGTCAGCCCCCCGGCTCGGCGGCCGCGCGCGCCGGCGCCCCGATCCACACCCGACCGTCGGCGAACCGCTCGGCCTTCCAGATCGGGGCCCTGGCCTTGGTCTCGTCGATCGCATAGCGGGCGGCGGCGAAGGCGGCGTCCCGGTGCGGGGCCGCCGCCACCACCAGGATCGAGGTCTCGCCCGGGAGCACGGAGCCGGTCCGGTGGACGATCGCGAGCCGCGCCACGCCGAAGCGCGCCTCGATCTCGTCGGCGATCTGGGCGAGGACCGCGACCGCCATCGGCTCGAACGCCTCGTACTCGAGGCCCTCGACCCGGGCTCCCGCGTGCCTGGCGGCCTCCGCCTCCTGGCCCGGCGCCGGCGTCCCGGGGGTCACGCGCGTCCGGCCGTCGAACACCACGACGGCGCCGTCCTCGGGCGTCGCGAGGCGCCGTGAGAGCGTCTCGGCCAGACCGGGGGCAAAGGGCTCGGGGTGGATCTCCAGAATCCGCCCGTCGCCCGCGAGCGCCTCCGTCGTCCCGTCGCCGCCGCTGACCGGCGGGATCGCCGCAACCTCGTCCCCGTCGGCGAGCACCGTGTCGGTGGGCGCGTACGCGCCGTTGACCGCGAAGCGCAGCACGTCCCTGCCCGGCGCCAGCGCCGGCACCGCGACCTCGGCAGCGTCCCACGCGTCGGCGACCGTCGCCCCGTCAGCCACCTCCAGCGCCAGCTCGCGGGCGCCTGCGGCCTCGCGCTGCATCGCGAACAGGCGGATTCGGACGTGCATGCGGGCCTCCTGCGCGGGCATCGTCCGCCGGCGGGCCCGGCGCGACGACCGTCGCTGCGGGCGAGTGTAGCCCGGGACCCGCCCGGCCCGGCTCGGGCGGATAATGCGGCCCACCACGCTCGCGCCCCGGCCAGACGGGCGACGAGCACGGGCATCTGCGACTCTCGGAGGCGAGCGATGTCGATCGGTCGGGACACCACCTTCACGTGGCTCGGCCACGCGGCTGTGGAGGTGCGGACGCCGGGCGGCAAGGTCATCCTGTTCGACCCGTGGCTGACGAACCCGAAGGGCGTGCGGGCGCCCGAATCGGTGGACCGGTGCGACCTGCTGCTGGTCACCCACGGCCACGGCGACCACGTCGGCGACGCGGTGTCGATCGCGGCGCGACTGCGGCCGGCCTGGCCGTGCATCCACGAGCTGAGTCTGTGGCTGGCACGGCGCCTGCCTGGCGGGTCCGACCAGCTCATCGGCATGAACAAGGGCGGCACGGTGGAGGCGGCCGGGCTGCGGGTGTCCATGACGCCGGCCCAGCACTCGGCTGGCGACTGGAACGCAGACACCGCGACCACGCTCTACCTCGGCGAGCCGGCGGGCTTCGTCGTGGAGCTGGAGAACGGCCTGCGCATCTACCACGCGGGCGACACGGACGTGTTCGGCGACATGGCGCTGATCCGCGAGCGGTTCCGCCCCGACGTGGCGATGCTGCCCATCGGCGGCCACTACACGATGGACCCGGCCGGTGCGGCGATCGCCGCGGAGCTGCTGGGCGTCGCTCACGTCCTGCCGATCCACTGGGGCACGTTCCCCCTGCTCGCCGGCACGCCGGCCCAGCTCGAGGCGGCGATCCGGGCTCGGGGTGGGACAGCCGTCGTTCACCACTGGCAGCCGGGCGAGTCGGTGTCGTAGGGGGGCTGCCCAGGCTCCTACGGGGTGTAGGTGACGCTGGCGCCCAGGTAATCGAGGTCGAATCCCTTGCCCTTCTTGTTGGACACGTCGGTGACCATCACCTGGAACGCCGAGCTCGAGAGCTGGCTGGGCGTCCAGGTGTGGCCCCACGTGTAGGTGGCCGACCCGACGGCGTGGGGGGTCAGGGCTGGGGACGAGAGCGACACCTTATGCGCCGCGCTCCAAGTGGTCCCGCCATCCCACGACACCCGCAGGCAGACGGCGAACGTGGCTCCCCCCCATCGCCGACGATTGTGTTCACGGTGATCCCGTTGATCGAGGTCACGCTGGCCGGCAGGCCGAAGACATAGCCCCAGAACCGGTGGCGGTCCCCCGAGCTGCTGGCGCACTGCCCACCTGGCGTGGCCGGGGAATCGAGGTCTTTGGCGACCGCGCCGTCGGCGGCGCACGCGTTGCCGGGGGTGATCTCATAGCCGTCGCCGGAGCCGGTCGGCAGGGCCGCCTGCATCGTTGGGTCGCAGCCCACGACCGGCGTCGTGACCGGCTGTCTCACCACCGAGACGCTGGCCTGGTTCGAGTAGCCGCTCGTCCAAGCGCCGGCGTAGGCCTGGAGCACGTAGTACCAGGTACCAGAGGCCGGGGCATCGGTTGTCGCGGCGACGGAGGCCGGCGCCACGCTGCCGACCTGCGTGTAGCCGGACCCGGACGTGCTGCTGCGGAACAGGTAGTAGCCGCTCGCCCTAGAGGTCACCGTTGGGGTCCAGGTGAGGGTGGCCGTGGCGCCTCCGGCTGCGGCGAGGTTCGTCGGCGAGGCCACGGCCAGGCTGGAGAGCGACCCGGAGACGCTGCCAGCCGAGGTGAAGAACGCGAGCGTCCTCGGCGCGGGCGAGCTCAGGGAAGCCGCGAGCACCACGGCGACGAGGATGGCGGCGCGACGGCGCACGAGCCAGTTCACGCGGCTTGGCCCGTGCCGGGCAGCGAGTCCGCGGGGACGCCCGCGCCGAGCCGGTCCCGAGCGGCGAGTGCCTCGCGGCGGACCTCCTCGAGATCCTCGAGGAGCCAGGCGCCGAGGAGCGTGACGATCCCGACTGAGATGAGGAGGGCGATCCCCTGTGGGGTGCTGAGCATCCGCACCACGTAGCCGAGTCCCGGAATCGTGGCGGCGACGCGGCCGAGGACGGCGCTGGCGGGCACCATCGACGGGTCCTCCGAGGCGTTGGCGTCGCCCTTCGTCTGGACCCACAGGCTCCCGTCGGGCTCCGTCGCGAGTCGGGTGATCCGGTGCGTGAACACGGCATGCTGTGTGCCCGCCTGGAGGCTGACGATGTCGCCCACGCGCAGATCGCGGGCTGCCACGCGCTCGGTGATGACCACCGAGCCCAGGTGGATCGTCGGCTCCATGGAGCCGCCCGTGACCACGAACGAGGGGCTGTCGGTGACCGCGGGGACGACGCGGGCGACGACGAGGGCGGCCAGGACGACCGCGATGAGCGCGATGAGCGCTAGGTCGAGCAGACGACGGGCAGTCGAGACGAGGGCGATGCCGAGGGACATGGCGCGTGCTCCGGCGGCCGGCCTGACGGAACGTCAGGCCGGGATGTCAGGGATGACGAGCGGGGCGCTCGTCCGGCCGAGTGTCGAGGTCCTCGCTGCGGGCCACGACCTGGTGGTCCCGGGCGCCGCGGCCGGCCGGGGGCGCCTCCGCCGCGGCGGGCCGGACGCTCCCAGCCGACCGCGGCGGTCACGAGAGGGCGGCTACGGGTTGTTCGCCACCTGCTCGGCATAGAAGCTGAACTGGGCAGTCGTCGTCACGCCCTGAAGGGTGTTGTCCGTGACCGTGGACGGGAAGCTCCAGGCGAAGCAGAGGTCGTCAGAGCCCGCGGCGCTGACCGTCCGGCCGACCTTCGGCGACGCGGTGAAGTCGCCGAAGGTCGCGCCGGCGAGGCTCCCGCTGTAGACATCGCCCGTCTGGGGCCCGGTGCAGCCGCCGCTGGAGATCTTCAGCTGCAGGGCGCCAGCGAGGGCGCCGCCAGCGGAGATCGTGCTGGCGAGGCGATAGCGGAGGGCGCTTGAGCCGGCGTTGCTCACCGTGACGTCGTGGCTGCCACTGTCGCCCGGCATGATGTTGCCCGTCGTGGTGAACACCGTCGTCGCCGGGTCCAGGCCGAGCTTGATGGAGCCGCTGGTCCACGACCCGCTGTTCGCCTGCGTGTCGGTGAAGTACGCCAGGGACGAGGCGCCAGCACCGACGGAGGCGACGGTCGCCCCCAAGAGCAGCGCGACGAGCGCGCGGCGGCGGTTCCGGCGGCGCGACGGGACAGCAACGTACGAGAGCTGGTCCATGACGAAATCCCCACGAGTGACGGATGCGCGCCGAGATTGCGGCACCCCCGCGGTCGGCAGGGGCCCCCTCCCGCTCGCCCTCCAACAGGCGATCGGCGTCGTGTTCGTAGGACGTATCTGACAGGAGGTGGGGACCTTCCCGACACCGGACGGGGGACCCATGTGAGGGGGTACTTTCGTCCGGTTGCCGGTGTCAGGGACCACTGTCGTATCGCGGCGAGGCGTGCCGGCGGTGCGCGGGCGCGCCGGTGCTCCCGCGCATCCCCCCGGAACGGGGGGCGTCCGGCCGCGTGGCTGGACGCCCCGACGCGGTGGTGCTGTGGCGCCCGGCGGGTCAACGGGAGGTCCGGCCGCCGATTATGCCGCCCGGTGCCTCCATTCGCAGCACGCGAGCCCGCAGGGGCAGG
>JAKAHL010000028.1 GCA_021815005.1 Chloroflexota bacterium | reverse complement strand
GCGACGGGCGGGCTGGCCGTCACCAGCGACGGGCCCGCCGGGAGCGGGGGGACGGGCGGGGCCGCGGGCGGCGGGGAGACGCTCCGGTGATGGAGGTGGCCGTCTACCTCGTGGTGGTGCTGGCGATCGCCGGGCTCGGGGTCAGGCTCGGTATCATCCTTGCCGGCCGGATCGACCGGCGCCTCACGCCCCCGGACGCCGAGCCCGGGCCGGCGACCCGGGAGGACCAACCGTGACCGACCCCGCTCCCGCCGACGAGATCGAGGCGCTGGGCTTCGACGAGGCGTTCGCCGAGCTGGGGCGCGTCGTCGCCGCGCTCGAGGCCGGGAATCAGTCGCTGGAGGACACGATCGCCTCGTACGAGCGGGCGGTCGCGCTCCAGGCCCGCTGCGAGGGGCTGCTCTCGGCCGCGGAGCTCCGGGTGTCGCAGCTGATGGCGCGCGCGGACGGCTCGCTGGCCGTCACAGACGTCGCCGCCGAGGAGTCGGCAGGCTGAGCCCATGCCCCGGGGCCGGGGCGGGCGGAGCCGGTCGCGGCCCGGAGCCGCGGGATCGCGCTACCATCCGCTAGCCCACCACCGACCGCGACCCGCCGGGCCGCCGCAGGGATCCGGTGCCCGGACCCGCGCAGCAAGGAGCCACGAATCGTGTCGATCCTCGAGCGCCTGACCGGCCCCGCCGAGCTGCGGGGGCTGTCGGACGAGGAGCTCGACCAGCTCGCCGGCGAGATCCGCGACACCATCATCCGGACCGTCGCCTCCACGGGCGGCCACCTCGGCTCCTCGCTCGGCGTCGTGGAGATCACCCTCGCGCTGCACCGGCTCCTCGAGTCGCCCCGTGACAAGGTGGTCTGGGACACGGGCCACCAGGCGTACGCCCACAAGCTGCTCACCGGCCGCCTCGACCGCTTCCACACGCTTCGGCAGCTGGACGGCGTCGGCGGCTTCCCGCGCCGCTCGGAGTCGGCGCACGACGTGATGGACGGCGGCCACGCCGGCACCGGCCTCTCGATCGCCGAGGGGCTCGCGACCGCGCGGGACCTGCGCCACTCGATGGAGCGGATCGCGGTCGTCGTGGGCGACGCGGCCCTGATGTCGGGCCTCAGCCTGGAGGCGCTCAACGACATCGGCCACCGGCAGACGCAGCTGCTGATCGTGCTCAACGACAACGAGATGTCGATCAGCCCCGCAGTCGGCGCGATCAGCAAGTACCTCTCGGAGATCAAGCTCTCGTCGGCGTGGCGCCAGGGCCGGACCGCGTACGACACGGTCACGGAGCGCATCCCGGTCGTCGGCACCCGGGCCCTGGAGCTCTCGCGACGCGTCCGCCAGTCGGTGATCTCGCTCGCGCAGCCGGGCCAGCTGTTCGAGGATCTGGGGATCACGTACGTCGGCGTCATGCCCGGCCACGATCGGGCCTTCCTGGAGGAGACCTTCCGCCGGGCGCTGATGCTCAACGAGCCCGTCCTGGTCCACGTGCGGACGCAGAAGGGCAAGGGCTACAAGCCCGCCGAGCGCGACCAAGTCTCCTTCCACGGCGCGGCGCTGCCCCCGATCGAGCTGCCGCCGGCCGACGCCCGCGATCGGCGCGGCGCGCCTGGCGCGACGAACGGCGACGCGATGGCGAGCTCGGCCGCGGGCGGCTCCTCGATGGCGCCGAGCCGTGACGCCGAGGCGGGAGCGCCGCCGTCATCGTCGGTCATGGCGGACCGCCGGGGCTATCCGCACGGCTCGCCGCTGGAGAAGGGCGCGGTCCCGAGCTCCACGCCAGAGGCCGCCGCCGAGGCCAAGAAAACCCCGAACTACACGGCGTTCTTCGCTCGGGAGCTGGTGGAGCTCGGCGCGCACGACCGGCGAATCGTGGGCATCACCGCGGGGATGCCCACCGGCACGGGCCTCGCCCGATTCCAGGCCCAGTTCCCGGACCGGTTCATCGACGTCGGGATCGCCGAGCAGCACGCGGTCACGATGGCCACCGGCCTCGCGCTGGGCGGCATGCGCCCCGTGGTGGCGCTCTACTCGACCTTCCTCCAGCGCGCCTTCGACCAGACGGTCCACGACGTGTGCCAGAACGACGCGCCGGTGCTCCTCGCGGTGGACCGGGCCGGCCTGGTGGGCGAGGACGGCACCAGCCACCAGGGCATGTTCACGATCCCCGCCCAGCGGATGCTCCCCAACCTCGTCATCGCGAGCCCCAAGGACGAGCAGGAGCTGCGCTCGCTGCTCCGGACCGCCCTCGCCCAGGACCACCCCTTCGCGCTGCACTACCCGAGGGACGCGGGGTTCGGCGTGCCCGAGCGCGAGCCCGAGGTGCTGCCCGTGGGGCGGGGCGAGGTCCTGCGGGCCGGCCGCGACCTGCTGCTGGTGGCGTTCGGCCCGATCGCGATGCGCGCGATGGAGGCGGCCACGGCCCTCGAGGCGCTGGGCTGGTCGGCCGGGGTGGTCAACGCTCGCTACGCCAAGCCCCTCGACCGCCAGCTGATCCTGGACCAGGCCCGCGGCAAGCGGCTCGTGGTGACGCTCGAGGAGAGCGTCGTCACCGGCGGCTTCGGGAGCGGCGTGCTCGAGGCGTTCGAGGAGGCGCGCGCGACCGATCCCGTCTATCGCGACACGCACGTTCGGATCGTGGGCATCCCGGGCGACCGCTTCGTGGACCACGGCGCGGTGTCGGACCTGCGGCGGCTCCTGCGGCTCGACGTGCCGGGGATCACGGGCCAGGTCGTGGAGGCGCTCGCGCAGCTCGGCGCGCCGGCCTCGCCAACCGAGGCCCGCTGACCCGCGCCGGCCCCGCCCCCCGCGCCGGCCGGCAACCCGCGCCGTGCGCCACGCCCGCGGTGAGCCGCGTGTGACACCATTGGGGCATGCCGGCCGGAACCGCCAAGCGCCTCCGTCTCGACCAGCTCCTCGTGGAGCGGGGTCTGGTCGCCACGCGCTCGCGAGCCCAGGCGCTGGTCATGGCCGGCCAGGTCAGGGTGGGGGAGGGGGACGCCGCGCGCCATGACCTCAAGGCGGGCGACCTCGTGGACCGGGCGGCCGCCATCGCCCTGGCCGAGGGCCCGGTCTGGGTCAGCCGCGGCGCCCGCAAGCTGCTGGCCGCCCTCGACGCGTTCGGCGTGGACCCGGCCGGCACGGTCGCCATCGATGTCGGCGCCTCGACGGGCGGCTTCACCGACGTCCTGCTCGCCCGCGGCGCCGTTCGCGTCTACGCCGTGGACGTGGGCTACGGGCAGCTGGCCGAGCGCCTGCGCCACGACCCGCGCGTGGTCAGCATGGAGCGCGTCAACGCCCGCTCGCTGACGGCCGAGACGCTCGCGGAGGCAGCCGACATGGCGGTCGTCGACGTGTCGTTCATCTCGCTCGGGCTGGTCCTGGGCCCGGTGCGGTCAACCCTGCGCAACGGCTCCGGGCCGATTCTGGCGCTGGTCAAGCCGCAGTTCGAGGCCGGCCGCGCCGACGCGCGGGGCGGCGTGGTGCGCGACCCGGAGGTGCACCGCCGCGTGCTCCGCGAGGTGGCGGCCCGCGCCGCGGCGCTCGGCATCGGGATGCTGGGCGTCATCCCGTCGCCTATCCTCGGGCCGGAGGGGAATCGCGAGTTCATGGCGCACCTCGCCGCCGGCGTGCCCGGTCCCGCCATCGAGGAGCGCATTGACGACGCGGTCGCCGCGGCATGGGAGACGGCCCGATGAGCGTTCGCCGGATCGGCTTGGCGTACAACCCCACCAGCGAGGCGGCCGTGGGGCTGCGCGACCGGGCGGCGGCATGGTGCGAGTCGGCCGGGGTGGGGCACTGGGCCGCGCAGGCCGGGGACCTGGTCACCCTGAACCGCGAGCTGCCCGCCAGCGACGTGCTGGTGGTGCTCGGCGGCGACGGGACGTTCCTGCGGGCCGCCCAGGCCGTGGCACGTGTGGACGTGCCGCTGCTGGGCGTCAACCTCGGCAAGGTGGGCTTCCTGTCCAAGGCGGAGGCGACGGAGCTGGAGCCCGTCCTGCGACTGCTCGTGGAGGGCGACTTCTCCGTCGGCGAGCGGATGGCGCTGGCCGGGGCCATCCTCCCCGGCGGCGGGCCCACCGGCGAGGCCTTCACCGCGCTCAACGACATCGTGGTCGCCCGCGGCTCGCTGGCGCGCGTGGTGCGCCTGGACGTGACGATCGACGCCTCGCACCTCGCGACCTTCGTGTCCGACGGCCTGGTGGTGGCCAGCCCCACCGGGTCCACGGGCTACAGCTTCTCGGCCGGCGGCCCGATCCTGGACCCGCAGAGCCGCAACATCGTGGTGACGCCCATCGCCGGCTACCTGTCGGCCCTCCGCTCGATCGTCGTCTCCCCGAGCCAGGTGGTGCGCTGCCGCGTCGTGGACGCGTTCGAGGCGCTGGTCTCGATCGACGGGCGCGAGGATCGCAAGCTCGCCGTGGGCGATGTGGTGGAGGTGAGCGCCTTCGACCGCCCGATCCGGTTCGTGGAGCCGTCCGGAGCGATGCCGTTCTGGGATCTCCTGCGGACCAAGGTCGAGCTGCTGCCCTCCTGACGATGGCTGCACCGCCCGCCCCCGAGCCCTCCCCGGTCGCCGGAGGCCCCGACGACGGTCGCCCCGGTCGTCTGCTCGAGGTCGCCGTGAGCGACCTCGCGCTGATCGACCGCGTCCGGCTCGCGCTGGCGCCCGGCCTCAACGTGCTGACCGGCGAGACCGGGGCCGGCAAGAGCCTGCTCATCGACGCGCTGGGCCTCGCGCTCGGGGCCCGCGCAGACTCGTCGCTGGTGCGCCACGGGGCCGATGCGGCACGGGTGGAGGCGCTGTTCGACCGCCTGCCCGAGCCCCTGATCGCGGTCCGCGAGGTCTCGGCCACGGGCCGGTCCACTGCCCGGCTCGACGACGAGGCGGTGACCGCCGGGCGGCTGGCGCTCGTCGTGGCGCCCCTGGTCGAGATCCACGGCCAGCACGACCAGCAGCGCCTGCTGGACGCGGACTGGCAGCGCGACCTGCTGGACGCGTTCGGCGGGTACGGGGCCGAGCGGGCGGCCGTGGCGTCGGCGGTGGAGCGCTGGCGCGCGAACCGGGCCGAGATGGCCGGCCTCGCCATGGACCCGCGCGAGCTGCTGCGGCGCCTGGACCTGCTGGAGCACGAGGCGGACGAGATCGCCGCGGCCCGCCTCCGGGCGGGGGAGGCGGACGAGATCACGGCGCAGCTGGCGGCGGCCCAGCACGCCGAGACCATCCTGACGGGAGCGGCCGCCGTGCGCGAGCTGCTCCTGGCCGAGGGCAAGGGCGCGCGGGAGCGCGTGGCGCGGGCGGGCCACGACCTCCGGGCGCTCGCCCGCCTCGACGAGCGGTGGTCCCCGCTGGGTGACCGGCTCGCCGGGCTCGAGGCAGAGCTTGAGGACGCCGCGGCCGAGGTGCGCGCGCTCGCGGACACCGTCGACCACGATCCCGCCACCCTCGCCCGCCTCGAGGACCGCCTGGGCGAGATCCACCGGCTGCTGCGCCGCTACGGGGACGACGAGGCGGCCGTGATCGAGCACGGGTCGCGGGCGGCGGCCGAGGCGGCCCGCCTGCGGGGCCTCGAGGGCGAGCGGGCGCGCCGCGAGGAGGAGGACGGCCGCCTGCTGCTGGCGATCGCGGACGCCGCGGCGACCCTGTCGATCCGGCGATCGCGGACGGCGGAGGTCCTCGGGGAGGCCGTGTCGTCGGTGCTCGCCGACCTCGGCTTCCCGGCGGGGGCGTTCGCGGTGGCGGTGGGCCGCCGGCCGGCCGCGCGGGACGACCCCGCGGTGGAGGTTGACGGGGATGCCGTGGCCTTCGACGCGACCGGGATCGACACCGTCGTGTTCACCTTCCGGCCCAATCCCGGCGAGCCGGGCCGACCGCTGGCGCGCATCGCGTCAGGCGGCGAGCTCTCCCGGGTGGCGCTGGCGGTCAAGCAGGTGCTGGCCGAGGCGGACCGCACGCCAACCCTCGTGTTCGACGAGATCGACACCGGGATCGGGGGCCGCTCCGCGGACCCGGTGGGCCGGAGCCTGTGGGCCCTCGGGCGCGCCCACCAGGTGCTGTGCGTCACGCACCTGCCGCAGCTGGCCGCCTACGCGGACGCCCACTTCCGCATCGCGAAGCGGGAGCGCGACGGCCGGACGGTCACCGAGATCGCCCGCCTCGACCGCGACGGCCAGGTGGCCGAGCTGGCGGTGATGCTTGGCGGCCCTGACGGCGGCCCGGCGGCGCTGCAGTCGGCCGCGGAGCTGCTGGACCGGGCGGCGGCATGGCGCGCGGCGCGCGTCGTGCGCGTGGCCGGGCCGTCCGCCTGAGGGCCGCCGCGTGACCGGCTCGGACCTGGACCGTGCCATCGAGGCCTACCTCGACTATCTCCGGGTCGAGCGTGGCCTGGCGGACGCGACGCTCGGGGCGTACCGGGCGGACCTCGCGGACTTCGCGCTGAGCCGCGGCGCCGAGGCTGGCTGGGCGGACGGTCCCGACGTGGCGCAGCGGTACCTGGCCGCGCGGTCGAGGCGGCGCCGGCGGGGCGACCCCGGCCTAGCTCCCACGAGCCTGCGCCGGCGCGCCGCGTCGCTGCGGGGCCTGTACCGGTTCGCCTACGGCGACGGGCTCATCGCCCGCGACATCGCCGCGCAGCTGGACCTGCCACGCCAGCCGCGACTGCTGCCGGAGACCCTGACGCTGACCGAGGTCGAGGGGCTGCTCGAGGCGGCCGGCGGCGATCCGCGGCATCCCCGGCGCCCGACGGCGGCCGACGGGCTGGCGCTGCGCGATCGGGCCCTGGTCGAGCTCCTGTACGCCGCCGGGTTGCGGGTCTCCGAGGCGCTGGGCCTGGACGTCGAGCACCTCATGCTCGACGCGGGCATGGTGCGCGTGGTCGGGAAGGGCGACAGGGAGCGGGTGGTTCCCGTGGGCGAGGTCGCCATCTCCTGGCTCGCCCGCTACATGGCCTGGCCCCGCCCCGCGTGGCTGGCCGCCGGCGGTGCGGGCGACGGGGCCGGCTCGCCGGTCTTCGTGACCGCGCGGGGTCGTCGCCTGGCCCGGGCTCGGGCGTGGGCCGTCGTCAAGTCCGCTGCGGAGCGGGCGGGTCTTGGCGACCGGGTGTCGCCGCACACCCTGCGCCACAGCTTCGCCACCCACCTGCTCGAGGGCGGCGCGGATCTGCGGGTCGTCCAGGAGCTGCTGGGGCATGCGACCATATCCACCACGCAGCTGTACACGCACGTGACCGGGGAGCGGATTCGGGAGGTCTACTCGCGAGCCCATCCCCGTGCCTGAGGGAGGAGCAAGGCATGGCGTATGCGGACGGGCTGCTCGCGGACGGCGAGCGCGTGGTGCGGCGGGCCAGGCAGCACTGGTTCGTCATGGTCTGGGACGCGCACTGGGCCGTCCTGGCCCTGGCGCTGGCGGTCGTCGCTGGGGTGATCAGGCTCCTCAACCTGAGCGCCAGCGGCCTCCTCGTGGACGCGCTCGGCTGGGCTGACCTCATCCTGCTCGTGGTTGGCCTCGCCTGGCTGGGCTGGGCGTGGGTCGTCTACCGGACGACCGAGTTCGTCATCACCAGCCGACGGATCATCCAGGCGTCGGGCGTGGTCAACAAGCGCGCCTCGGACAGCTCGCTCGAGAAGATCAACGACGCCATCCTCACCGAGTCCGCGTTCGGGCGGGTGTTCGGCTTCGGTGACCTCGAGGTCCTCACCGCGTCGGAGGGCGGCGTCGAGCGCCTGCGCATGCTGACCGACGCCAAGGGGTTCAAGAAGGCGATGCTCGACGCCAAGCACGAGCTCGAGATGGAGGTCGCCCGGCCGGTGGCGCCGCCGCTGCGCGCGGAGCCCCAGATGCGCGCGGAGCCCCAGATGCGCGTGGAGCCCGCGGAGGCGCCGAGACCGGACGCGGCTGGCTCGTCGGGCCCGGCGGCGGCGAGGGCCGGCACCGCGCAGGAGGTCGCCGACGCGCTGGAGCGTCTGGGCGAGCTGCGCGACAAGGGCCTGGTCACGCCCGAGGAGTTCGAGGCCAAGAAGCAGGAGCTCCTGGGGCGGCTCTGAGGCCGTCCCGGACGGCCGATCCGGCCCTCTGCCCATCCGAATGGGCCCGTGGCGGGCGCCCCTCCGCCCGGGCTGGGCTCGCGCGGCGCCGGGCCCGGTAGGATACGCGGGACTCTTCGACCCGCCCGAGGTCCCGCCCCGTGATCCTGCCCTCCCTCGACGCCGTCATCTACCGGCTGATCGCCGCCGGCCTCGTGCTGCTGATCGGCTTCCCCGTGCACGAGTTCGCCCACGCGTGGTCCGCCTACCTGCAGGGCGATGCCACGGCGAAGATGTTCGGCCGCCTGACGCTCAACCCGCTGGCCCACCTGGACACCACGGGCTCCATCCTGCTGATCATCTCCGCGGTGGCGGGCTGGGTGATCGGCTGGGCCAAGCCCACGCCCTACAACGCCGCGAACCTCCGGGACCGGCGCAACGGCGAGGTCCTCGTGGCGCTGGCCGGGCCGGCGGCGAACATGGTGGTGGCCGTCGCCGCGGCGATCGTGTTCCGGGTGATCATCGGCCTCCAGCTGCCGGTCCCCGTGGCGGTGGGGATCGTGCTCCTGTACTTCATCCAGTACATGGTCCTGCTCGCGATCTTCAACCTGCTGCCCATCCCGCCCCTCGACGGGTCCGCGCTCCTGCTGCGGTTCCTCTCGCCGCGGCAGGCGTGGGAGGTGCGCGGGATGCTGGCGCAGTACGGCCTCATCGTGCTGCTCGTGATCGTCGTCCTCATCGGCCCCGTCCTGGCGCAGGTGATCAGCACGGTGACGTATGCCCTGGTGGGGCTCTAAGGCCCGCCAGTTCCGCGCGCACCTCACCGCCCGCGTGACGGCCGAGGAGCGCCGGTCGCTGGCGGCCTGGGCTCGACCGGCCGAGCTCGCCCTGTTCGACGGCATGCACGTCGCCGACCGCCGCCACGGGCTGGACGTGGTGGGCTACCTGCGGCGGGCGGGCGTGACGGACCGCGACGTGCTGGCGGCAGGCCTCCTCCACGACTGCGGCAAGGGCACGACCGGCGTGTGGCCGCGCGTCGCCTGGTCGCTGGGCGAGCGGTGCGGCCCCGGCCTGCGCGTGGCCGCCGCCCGCCTCCCCGGGTGGTCGGCCCAGATGGCCCGCCTGCGGGACCACGCCGCGCTGTCCGCCGACGCCGTCGCCGCCGCCGGGCTCCCGCCCCGCGCGGTGGCGCTCGTCCGCGAGCAGGAGGCCCCGTCCGATCCCGAGTACGGGCGCGTGTTCCACGCCGCCGACGAGGCGTGCTGATGGCGCCCCCCGCGCCGCCCGCCGTGGCCTTCGGGGAGGGGAGGCGCCCCGAGGCCGTGACCCGCGTCACGCTGCCCGCGTTCGACGGGCCGCTCTCGCTCCTGCTCGCGCTGATCGAGGGTCGCCAGCTCGACGTGCTTACCGTGCCCCTCGGCGCCCTCGCGGAGGCCTACCTCGACGCGCTCGCCTCGCTCGACGCGAACCGGATGGGGAACGTGTCGGCGTTCATCGCGATCGCCAGCCAGCTGATCCTGATCAAGTCCAGGGCGCTGCTCCCGCGCCGGGCGGCCGACGGCGTCGCGGCCGTTGCGGACGAGGGCCCGGACCCGGAGGCCGAGCTGCGGGCCCGACTCATCCAGTACCGCGCCTTCCGCGACGCCGGGCGCCGGCTGCTCGAGGCTGCGCAGGCCAGCGTCGGGCTGTTCCACCGGGAGCCGGCCGTGTCGCGCGCGGCCGGCCTCGCAGGCGCCCGGCCCGGCCCGTCGAGGCCGCTGCCCGTCGCCGTGCTGACCGATGCCCTCGCGGCGATGGTCGCGGTGATCCCGGCCCCGCCGCCGCCGCCCGAGACGATCCGACGCACGGTGACGCTCACGGCCCGGGCCCAGCTGATCCGGGCGGCCCTCGCCGGCGCCGATGCCATCGTGCTGCAGGACCTCCTGCGCGGCGTCCGGGATCGCGTCGTCGTGGCGATCACCTTCCTCGCGATGCTCGAGCTGATGAAGCGGCGCGAGATCGTGGTGGAGCAGCGCGAGCCCTGGGGCCCGATCGTGGCGCGTCGGGCGACGGCCGAGGAGCGGGCTGCCGCCGGGCTCGGCGCGGAGGCCGATGACACCCCGCTCGACGAATCGCTGGAGGACTTCGCGTGAGCGAGCTTGACGGGACGCCTGCGGACGACGGCGCGGCCGGCGTGACCGAGGGCCCGCGTCTCGGGGATGTCCCCCGGCCGGGCGAGCTGACCGAGGCCCAGCTCGAGGCCATCCTGTTCGTGGCCGAGAAGCCGCTCTCGCGACGCGAGATCGCCGCCCTCGCCGGGGTGGACCGGGCGACGGTGGACGAGCGGCTCGGGGACCTCGAGGTGTCGCTCGGGACTCGGGGGGTCCGGCTCGTCATCGCCGGCGAGCGGGTGGAGCTGGCCACGGCGCCCGAGGCGGGCGCGCTCGTGGCGCGGTACGTCGGCGCGGAGGCGGTTCGGCTGTCGCCCGCCGCCCTCGAGACGCTCGCGATCGTCGCCTACCGGCAGCCGGTCACCAAGGCGGCGATCGAGCGGATCCGCGGGGTGGATTCCGACTACACGGTCCGCGCCCTGCTCCACCGTCGGCTGATCGCCGAGCAGGGCCGCTCCGAGGCGCCGGGCCGGCCGATCCTCTACGGGACCGGCTTCGAGTTCCTCGAGCGGTTCGGCCTCGCCTCGCTCGACGACCTGCCGCCGCTCGACCTGGATGTCGCGACCCGGCTCGTGGACGATGACGCGGCCGAGGCCCTCGCGTCGTCCGCGGCGACCGCCGCCGGCGCGCATGACCCGGAGCCCTGACGCCGTGCCTGCCGAGCGGATCTCGAAGGTCCTGGCCGTGGCCGGCGTCGCCTCGCGACGGGCCTCGGACACGCTGGTGGCCCAGGGGCGCGTGACCGTGAACGGCCGGACCGCGGTCCTCGGCGAGCGCGTGGACCCGGCCGTGCAGCAGATTGCCGTGGACGGGCGGCCCGTGGCGGCGGCCGAGCCCGGCCGCGTCTATCTGGCGCTCCACAAGCCGGCCGGGGTGACATCCACCGTCCGCGATCGGCACGCACTCCGAACGGTCGTCGATCTCGTCCCCCGGGACCTCGGCGCCGGCGCGCGGCTGTACCCGGTGGGCCGGCTCGACCAGGACAGCGAGGGGCTCCTCCTGCTCACCAACGACGGCGACTGGGCCGAGCACGTGCTCCACCCGCGCTACGAGGTGGAGCGCGAGTACGCCGTCGGCCTCTCCCGCATGCTCACCCGCGAGCAGGCGGAGGCGCTGGAGGCCGGCGTGTCGCTGGAGGAGGGGATCGCCGTGGTCAGCGGCCTGCGCGGCCAGACGCGGACCGAGGACCGCCGCCTCGCGGAGCTGATCAGCCCTCCGGCGCCGGGGCTCGTGTGGGTCCGGGTGACCATCCACCAGGGCTGGAAGCGCCAGCTGCGGCGCGTGTTCGCCCAGGTGGGCGCGCCCGTGCGGCGCCTGGTCCGGGTCCGGATCGGCACGCTGCGGCTGGACCCGCTCGCGACGGGCGACGTGCGGTCGCTCACGGCCGCCGAGGTCCGGCGGCTAGGGCATCGCCGGGAGTGACGGCCCGGCAGGCGGGTCTGGCGAGCCGCCGCCGGGTATCCTCGGGACGATGACCGCCTCGCCCGCCCCCCGGATCGTGGTCGCGCTCGACGGGCCCGCCTCGAGCGGGAAGAGCTCCGTCGGCATCGGGGTGGCCCAGCGGCTGGGGCTGCGCTTCCTCGACACCGGCCTCATCTACCGCGCGCTGACCGCGCTGGCCTTGCGGGAGGGCGTGGCGCCCGAGGACCAGCCCGCGGTCGTTGCGCTCATCCCGCGCTTCGAGCTCGCCGACGACGGGAGCGGTCGCCTCGCCCGCGTCCTGGTGGACGGCGCGGACGCGACCGACGCGGTGCGCTCGCACGAGGTGGACGCAGCGGTCTCCGCCGTTGCCCGGCAGCCGGACGTGCGCGCGGCGCTCCTCGGCCTGCAGCGGCGGATCGCCGCGCCGGGCGGGATCGTCATGGCCGGGCGCGACATCGGGACCGTGGTCCTGCCCGGGGCCGGCCTCAAGGTGTACCTCGACGCGTCGGTGGCGGAGCGGGCGGACCGCCGAATCCGGGAGCGGGGCCTGGACCCGCAGGGCGACGAGGCGGAGGCGGTCCGCGGGCAGCTCCGGACGCGCGACGCCGCGGACAGCGGCCGGACGGTCGCGCCGCTCCGCGCGGCCGAGGACGCCGTGGTGGTGCGGACCGACGGCATGGGCCTCGACGCGGTGGTGGACCTG
>JAKAHL010000303.1 GCA_021815005.1 Chloroflexota bacterium | reverse complement strand
ACCATCTCGGGCAGTGGACGACGCCGCGCCGCGCCACCCCTTCTACGACGTGGTGCCGATCCCGGACGACTTCATGTCGCAGTCCGGGGTGCTGTACAAGGCCACCCTGGCGACGGCCGCGAAGGGCGCGATCGCCTGGCCCGAGATGGTCGGCAACGTGCGCAAGGCGATTGCCGAGGAGCTCGGGCCCGCGACGCCGCGGGCCGCGGGCTGAGGCGGACGCCGGCGCCCCGGCGCGCGTCGACGGGACGCCGGGAAGCGCGCTCGACGGGTCCGCGGGACGGGTCAGCGGCACCCACCCGGTACGGATGAAAGTGTCAAGCCCCGGACGGCGGTGTAGTGTCCGCACGGACGCGGTCGATCGCCTGGCGAAGGGCGGGGTGATGGGGATCGTCCCCGCCGCGCAGCCTTGCCCGGCCCAGGTCGCGGCTCGAACCAGTCGCTCCCCGTTGCGACGGCCGCGTCCACTGCCGTCCCGCCGTCCGGTCGAGGGCGCGCTGCTTGAGCGCGGTGCGCGCGGCCGGCGCGAACCGGCAGTCCTCGCCCTTGCTGAGCAGGTGCCAGACCAGCACGGCGAGCTTGCGGGCTGTGGCGACCGTGGCGACGGCGCCTCCCCGGCGGGCCTTGACGCGGGCGTGGAAGCCGGCCAGCGGCCCCGGCGACCGGACGGCGGAGTGGGCGGCCTCGCACAGCAGGCCCCGGGCGTGGGCCTGGCCCGCGCGGCTGATGTGCCCGCGCATGGCGGGCCGGTCGCCCGACTGGCGGACCCGCGGGTCGAGGCCCAGGTAGGACACGAGCTTGGCCGGCCGGTCGAACCGGCCGACGTCGCCCACGACCGCGAGGATGGACGCCGCGACGACGAGGCCGACCCCCGGGATCGTGAGCAGGCGCCGCGCCCGCGGGTCGTCGACGACGGCCGCGGCGATCGCCCGCTCCGCTGCGGCCACCTGGCCCGTCAGCACCGCGTCGAGGGCGAGGCCCGAGTCGAGCGACAGGCGCTCGTCGGCCGGCAGCTCGAGCGACTCCAGCCAAGCGCGGCCGCGCACCCCGAACAGGTCGGTCGCGGGCGGGCGGACGAGCCGCCGTGCGAGCACCGCCGCCACCCGGTTGCGGGCGGCGGTCCGGTCGCGGACCAGGCCGGCGCGGTGCGAGACGAGGCGGCGGAGCGTCCGGGTCGCCTCGTCCGGCCGCCACACCGGCGGCAGGTAGTCGGCCGCGAGGAGCTCGGCGAGGGTGGCGGCGTCGATGTCGTCGGTCTTGCGCTTGGCGGACGCGATCGCCCTGGTGCGCAGGGGGTTGGACACGGTGACCGCCCCCGCGTGGCGGCCCAGCAGCTCAGCGAGCGCCCAGGTGTTGGTCGACGCCTCGATGGCGACGGAGTCGTCCGGCCCCAGCGTCGCCGCGAACGCCCGGAACTCGCCGCCCATCGCCAGGCGCGGCAGCCGGCGGGCCGCCCCTCCGCCCTCGACGACCGCGACGTGGGCGAAGTCCCGGCCGATGTCCAGCCCGATGTAGCGCATGGCGACCTCCATCGCGCGGATGCGACACCAGCTCGGGCGACACGACACCTACGGATCCGTGCTCGAGGCACAACCGGTCAAGTCGCAGGGGCGGCCAGATAGACTCTCGGACTTCGACGTCCATAACGGGGGCGGCCTGCCCGTCGGTGGTGTCCCGCTTTGCCCCCTGTCCGGTGGGCGCACATTACGCCCTCCCGCAGGAGCAGCACGTTCATAGCCGATAGACTGGGCCGATGCCCAACTTCGCCTATGGCGGCCAGGCGCTCATCGAAGGCGTCATGATGCGCGGCCGCGACGCCATCGCCGTCGCCCTGCGGCACCCCGACGGCAGCATCGTCTGGGAGGCCGAGCGCCTCGACACGGGGTTCCACAAGAACCCCGTGTCCCGGTGGCCGTTCGTGCGCGGCCTCGTGATCCTGTACGAGACGCTGGTCGTGGGCACGCGCTGGCTGATGCGCTCGGCCAACCTCCAGGTGGAGGACGAGGGCGTCGAGCTGGGCAAGGGCAGCGTCGCGCTGATGCTCGTCATCACCGCGGTGCTGGGCCTCGGCCTGTTCTTCCTGCTCCCCCTCGGCGTGGCCACGCTCACCGCGGGCGGCAACAGCAACGGCCTCGTCCAGCAGGTGGTGGAGGGCCTGGTCCGCGTGGCGCTGTTTCTGGGCTACCTCGCGCTCCTTGCGCGCACCCCGGACATCAGCCGCGTGTTCGCCTACCACGGCGCCGAGCACATGACGATCCACGCGCTCGAGCATGGCGACCCGCTCCGCCCCGAGGCCATCCGCAAGTACCCCACCGCCCACCCGCGCTGCGGCACGGAGTTCCTGGTCGTGGTGGTGCTGCTCTCCATCGTGGCGTTCAGCCTGGTGGGCCGCCAGACGCCGGTGGTGATGGTCGGCAGCCGGATCCTGCTCATCCCGGTCATCGCCTCGGTGGGCTACGAGCTGCTGCGCATCGGCGCCAGGCACCGCTCCAACCCCATCGTCCGCGCGCTGATGTCGCCCGGGATCCTGGTCCAGATGATCACCACCAAGCAGCCCACCGACGACATGATCGAGGTCGCGATCGTGGCCGTGGAGGAGGCCCTGCGCGCCGACGGCGAGCTCGTCCCCGCGGGCGGCCTCGACCTCCCGCGCGACCCGATGCCGGCCCCCGGCGTGACCGCCGCCAGGGCGCGCGCCGCCG
>JAKAHL010000027.1 GCA_021815005.1 Chloroflexota bacterium | reverse complement strand
GGCGGCCGGCGTCCGGGCGGCCGGCGTCCGGGCGGCCGGCGTCCGGGCGGTCGGCATCGGGGCGGCCGAGGGCGAGCAGGCCCTCCAGCTCCGCCAGGAACGCCGCCTTCGCGTCGTTGCCCACGAGCGTCGCCACGGGATCCGCGCGCGCGAACGCGCCCGGGTCCACCTGGACCGAGCAGCCGGTCACCACCACCTGTGCCGCTGGGTTCGCGCGCCGGGCGCGGCGGACCGCCTGGCGGCTCTTCTCGTCCGCGACCGAGGTGACGGTGCAGGTGTTGACGATGACCAGGTCCGCGCCCCGCTCCGGGTCCACCAGCGGAACGCCGCCCTCGCGGAGCAGCCGGACGGCCGCCTCCATCTCGGCTTGGTTGACCTTGCAGCCGAGGTTGACGATCGCCGCGGTCCGGGGCGCCGGGCGACGGGCAGCGGGGGTCACGGCGGGGCTCACGACGGGGTCGGGCATCGCGCGCGATCGTAGCGCAGGGACGGCGGGGCCAGGCGAGGGCGGGCCGGCGCCGACCACCTTCGCGCCGGCCGCTCAGGCGGGCCGGACCGCTTCCAGCGCCACCCAGTCGCCCTCCGCCCAGCGCCGCGCGATCACGAGGCCGCGCGCCTCGAACGCGGCGACCACCTCCGCCTCGCGGTTCGCGAAGATGCCCGAGGCGAGCAGCGTGCCTCCGGCCCGCAGGTCGGCCATCAGCCCGTCGGCGAGCTGGACCAGCAACGACGCGATCAGGTTGGCGAGCACCAGGTCGAACGGCCCCTCGCCGGACGGCGAGCTGCCCGCGCGGGCGCGGATGCGGCGGGCGAGCCGGTTGCGGCGGGCATTCGCGGTGGACGCCTCGACGGCGATGGGATCCACGTCCACGGCCAGCACCGACGAGGCGCCCAGCAGCCCGGCCGCGATCGACAGGATGCCGCTCCCCGAGCCCACGTCGATCACGCGGGCCCCGTCGAGGGCGCCGCGGTCGGCGAGCGCCTCGAGCGCCGCGAGGCACAGGCGGGTGGTGGGGTGCAGCCCGGTGCCGAATGCCATGCCGGGGTCCAGCGCGAGCACGACGTCGTCGGGCTGGTGCCGATGCCGTCGCCACGTGGGCCGGATCACGAGGCGCCGGCCCACCCGCAGCACCGGGAAGTGGGCCTTCCAGGCGTTGGCCCAGTCGGTCTCGCGGACCAGCCGCGCGGCGAGGTCGCCGATCGGTCGCAGGCCGAATGCCTGGAGGTGGCCCAGCTCGAGATCGGCCTGCCGCACGGCCTCGCGGACGGCCGCGGGCGAGAGGACCGGCAGGTAGGCACGCACGAGGGCGGGCCGCGCGAAGTCCACGCGGGCCGCCAGCCCGTCCTCGACGAGCTCGAACGCGGGCTCCACGCTGGTCCCGCCGGGCGCGGCGCGGGAGAGGATCTCGGACACGGCCTCCACCGCCTCGTGGTCCGCGGCGACCGCGAGCTCCAGCCAGGCGTCCCTCCCCGCCGCCGCGGCCGCCAGGTCGAGGCCGTCGAGCGGGTCGCGAGCCGCGCCGTCCGCGCCGTCCGCGGCCGCTCCGTCGCGAGACGGGCCTGTCGCGCCTGCCGCGCCTGCCGCGCCGGCCGCGGCCGCCCCATCGCGATCGAGCGTCACAGGCCCAGCTTCTCGCGGAGGCCGCCGCCCGCCACGCTCTCGCCCGACTCCTTGGCGAACGCCTCGAGCAGCTCGCGCTGGCGCTTGCTCAGCTTGGTGGGCACGACCACGTTCACGATCACGTGCAGGTCGCCGCGCTGGTTCTGGCGCCGAAGGTGCGGGACACCCTTGCCGCGCAGGCGGATCTCGGTGCCGGGCTGCGTGCCCGGCCGAATGTCCACGTCGACTGGCTCGCCGTCCACCACCGGCACCTTGAGCTTGGCGCCGAGCGCCGCCTGGGCGATCGAGAGGTCCGCCTCGTAGAACAGCTCCGTGCCCTCGCGGGTGAGGCTCGGGTGGTCCGCCACGTGCACCGCGACGTACAGGCTGCCGGGGGCGCCGCCGCGCGGCCCAACCTCGCCCTCGTTGGACAGGCGGACCTGATGGCCCTCGTCGATGCCCGCCGGGATGGACACGCGCAGCGTCCGCTGGCGCTGGGTTCGTCCCTCCCCGTGGCAGGTCTCGCAGGGCGTGTCCACCGTGCGGCCCTCGCCATGGCAGCGCGGGCAGGGCTGGACGTTGACCATCTGGCCGAGCATCGTCTGGCGCACCGACCGGATCTCGCCGCGCCCGTTGCACTGGGGGCAGGTGGTGGGGGTTGAGCCGGGCTTGGCGCCCGAGCCGCCGCAGGTGTCGCACCGGCCCAGGACCGGGAACTCGATCTCCTTCTCGCAGCCGAGGACGGCCTCCTCGAACGTGATCCGCAGGTCGTAGCGCAGGTCCGCGCCCGTCTGGGGTCGCGCCCGTCGCGCCTGGCCGCCCGTCGCCCCGCCGAAGAAGGCGTCGAAGATGTCGCTGAAGCCGCCGAAGCCAGCCCCGCCGAAAGGGTCGCCGCCGCCCGCGCCGGACACGCCGGCCCGCCCGAACATGTCGTACTGCTGGCGGCGCTGCGGGTCCCCGAGGACCTGGTACGCCTCGTTGATCTCCTTGAAGCGGGCGTCGGACGCCGGCTCCTTGCTGACGTCCGGATGCCACTGCTGGGCGAGCTTGCGGAAGGCGCGCTTGATGTCCGCCTCGGACGCGCCGCGCTCGACGCCGAGCACCTCGTAGAAATCGCGTTCTGCTGTCATGCGTGGGGGAATTCTAGGGGAGGTTGGGGCGGGGGCGGTCGGGCGCCGTCAGAGGCCGGCCAGTTCCTTGGCCCGCCGGAGCACGTCCTGCAGCATCGGCTGGGTCAGCTTGCCCGTGAACGTGTTCTGCTGGCTCGGGTGGTACGAGCCCAGGAGCGTGTAGCGGCCGACCCTCGCCTCGGCCGCGTGGGCGAACCGGGGCTTCGGCACGGGCATGGCGTAGCCCAGCGCGGACAGGGTGCGCAGGGCGGAATCCCAGCCGATGGCGCCGAGCGGCACGATCACGGAGACGTCTCGCAGAAGCTCCAGCTCGCGCACCAGGTAGGGACGGCAGCGCGCTTGCTCGTCGGGGGTGGGCTTGTTCCCGGGCGGGGCGCAGCGGACGGCGGCGGTCACCCGGACCCCGGCGAGGCGCAGCCCGTCGCCGGCCCGGCGGCCCTCGGGCTGGCTGGCCAGACCCACCGCGTGCATCGCGTGCCACAGGAAGTCGCCCGACGCGTCGCCGGTGAAGACGCGGCCGGTGCGGTTGGCGCCGTGGGCAGCCGGAGCGAGCCCCACCAGGAGGATCCTCGACGCCGAGTCGCCGAACCCGGGCACCCCGTGCGCCCAGTACGTCTCGTCACGAAACCGAGCGACCTTGACCCGGGCCTGCTGCTCTCGCCATGCCACCAGGCGGGGGCAGGCGCCGCAGGCGGCGATCGCGGTGTCGAGGGAGGCGAGGTCTCTGGCCGCCGAGGCGGTCGCGCGGGGGTCGGCGCTGGGCACCCCGGGATGCTAACCGGGGTCGGCGAAGCGTGCCCGCGAGCGGCCCCGCGACCGCTGGCGACCGAACGGAGCCCGCAGGCGCTACTTCCGGAGCAGCCGGTCCAGCCGGCGGCTGACCACGGCGAGGCCGACGACGCCCATCGCCAGCAGGTAGGCCACGTGCGCGAGCGCACCGACGTCCATGATGCCGGTGACCAGGGCCCGGATGAGCGCGACGCCCTGGTAGAGCGGGGTCCACTCCACCAGGACGCGAAGCGCCTCCGGGTATGCGGTGACCGGGTAGAACGTGCCGCTGAACAGGAACAGCGGCAGCGTGACCAGGAAGATCAGGTCGAAGTCCTGCCAGCCGCGCATCCAGGTGGTGAGGGCGAGCGCGACGGCGGAGAACGCCCAGGACAGCAGCATCGCGGCCGGGATGGCCAGGATCGCCAGCGGCGAGCGGTAGAGCCCGAGCGCAAGCAGGACCGCGAAGAACCCGACCGAGTAGAGCGTGGACCGGATGATCGCCCAGCCGATCTCACCCAGGGCCACGTCGCCGGGCGACATGGGCGTGGACAGCACCGCGTCGTACGTCTTCTGATAGGTGAGCTTGAAGAAGAAGTTGAACGTGCACTCGGTGATCGCGCCGTTCATGGACGAGCTCGCCAGCAGCGCCGGCGCCACGAACAGCGCGTACGCGATGGGCCGCCCGTCCGGGCCGGGGACGTCGCCCACCATGCCCCCCAGTCCGAAGCCGATCGAGAGCAGGTAGAACAGCGGCTCGAAGAAGCCGCCCAGGACCATCATCCAGCTCGAGCCCAGCGCCATCGTGTTGCGCTCCACCATCAGCGCCGCGCGGCGGCCGCTCAGGCGGGCGGGGGCGATGCGGCCCGCGGCGGGCAGGCTGGCCATCCCCTACTTCTCCAGCTGGCGGCGGAACATGGCGAACATCGCCCACGTGCCGCCGACGGCCATCGCCAGCAATATGGCGAGGTGCGCCGCCGCGAGCAGCGGCTGGTCCCCCACCGTGCCGAGCGCCGCCGAGCGGGCCAGGTCCACGCCGTGCCACAGGGGCAGCAGCCAGGCGATCGGGCGGATCAGCTCGGGCAGCCGGTCGATCGGGAAGAACGTGCCGCTGAACAGGAACAGCGGCGTGATGCCGAAGCGCCAGATGTTGTTCCACGCGTTGGTGTCGCGCTGGGTGCTCATGAACGCCGCGATCGGGGCGGAGAACGCGATCCCGGTCAGCACGCCGATCGGGACCGACCAGACGATCCCCGGCGTTGCGGCTGCTCCGAACAGCCCGATGATCACGCAGAAGATGGCGCCGACCATCAGCGCGTGGGTGGCGTTCCAGGCCAGCTGGCCGAAGGCGATGGCGCGCGGCGTCAGCGGGGTCGCGTACATGGCGTAGTACCGGCGAACCCAGTGGAACCCGGCGAGCACGGGGAACGTGCCCTCGCTCGAGGCGCCCTGCATCACGCTCGAGACGAGCAGCGCGGGCGCCAGGAACTGCAGGTAGGAGACGCCGCCGGTGGCGTTCGCGCCGCCCTTGTCCACGTACGAACCCAGGCCCACCCCCATCGCGAGCAGAAACAGGGCCGGCTGGGCGAAGTTGCTGAACAGCGAACCGCGCCAATTGCGCAGGTAGAGCAGGATCTGGTGCTCGTAGGCGGCCAGGTATCCGGCCGAGGGGCGCGGCTCGGGGATCGCCGGAGCCGTCACCTCAGTCCACCAGCGTCCGGCCGGTCAGCCGCAGGAAGACGTCCTCGAGCGAGCTGCGCCGGACGAGGACCGTCTCAGGCCGCAGCCCGCGAGCGTGAACGGCCGGGCCCACCGCCTCGCCGTCATCGCTGTAGACGAGGACGCGGTCCGGCAGGCGGTCGATCCGGTCGCCGATGCCCTCGAGCTGCGCGTCGGCCAGCGTCTCCTGGACCCCCACCGGGAAGCGCAGCTCGGTCACCTCGCGGGAGGAGTAGCGCTCGATGAGCTCCCGGGGCGAGCCCTCGGCGACGATCCGGGCCTTGTCCATCACCACCAGGCGGTCGCACAGCTGCTCGGCCTCGTCCATGTAATGGGTGGTCAGGACGAGCGTCACGCCGCGCTGCTTGAGCCGGTACAGGCGGTCCCAGAGCAGGTGGCGGGCCTGCGGGTCCAGGCCGGTGGTGGGCTCGTCGAGGAGCAGGATCGAGGGCTCGTTGATGAGGGCGCGGGCGATCGTCAGACGGCGCTTCATCCCGCCCGACAGCGGGTCCACCCGGTCCCCCGCCCGGTCCGCCAGCTGCGCGAACTCGAGCAGCTCGGCCGCGCGCCGCCGACTCTCAGCCCGGGTCAGCCCGAAGTAGCGGCCGTAGATGACGAGGTTGTCCATCACCGAGAGATCCGTGTCGAGCGTGTCCTGCTGGGGCACCACGCCCAGGCGGCCGCGGATGCGCGGGCCGTCCGTCGTGGGGTCTCGGCCCAGGATCCGCAGCTCGCCAGCGGTTACCGGCGAGACGCAGCCGATCATCCGCATCGTGCTCGTCTTGCCCGCGCCGTTTGGGCCCAGGAAGCCGAAACTCTCGCCCGGCGCGACATCGAAGTCGATCGCGTCAACGGCGGTGAAGTCACCGAACCTCTTGGTCAGGCCGCGGGCAGCGATGAGCGGCGCCTGGGCGGGCGCGGGGGGTTTTGCCATGGGCGGCCATCCTACCGGAGGCCACGGACCGGCCCCTGCCCATCGCGCCTGTGTCGGCGCCCCTCGGAGCCGGCGGCCCAGGAGCCGGCCGCCAAGGGCGTACCCCTCCTCAGGTCGGCGGCCGCCCCCGGGCGGGGCGGGTTCCGGGTGCTTCGCGAATCGCGGAACGAATCGGGCTGCGTGCGGCGCCGTGTGCCCGCCGAGCGCCGCCCTGCGCGGTCGTCGCCCCGGCGCGGTCGTCGCCCCGGCGGGGGCGGCTTCCGGCGCGGTCGTCGCCCCGGCGCGGGCGGGTTCCGGGTGCTTCGCGAATCGCGGAACGAACCTGGCGGCGTGCGGTGGCTGGAGGAGCAGGTGGGCGGCAGATAAGTCGCGATCGTCATGCTCTGCTTATGGCACGACGCAATGGAACTGGGATCGCGCTCCTCGCCGACTCGACGCGCAGGGCCATCATCGCGCTGCTCGCCGTCCAGCCGCGCCGACCGTCGACGATCGCGCAGGAGCTCGGGCTCAGCCGACCCGCCGTCTCGCGACAACTCCGTCTCCTCGAGGATGCCGGCCTCATACGGTCGTTTCCCTACCGGCTTGACCGCCGTGGCGCGCTCTACCAGATCAATCCGAACACCTTGCGGCAGATCACCGCGTGGCTGGCGGGCACAGACGTCTGGCGCCCTCCAGCCCCGCGCTAGCTCCGCGATTCGCGAACGGCCCGGATTCGGCCTCCGGCGGAGAGGATTCGCCCAGCGGGCGGCCAGCGGGAGGCAAGCGGGAGGCAAGCGGGAGGCCAGCGCGGTGGCCGGCGCAGTGGCCCGCGGGAGGCCAGCGGGAGGCAAGCGGGAGGCCAGCGGGAGGCCAGCGCGGTGGCCCGCGGGAGGCCAGCGGGAGGCCAGCGCGGTGGCCCGCGGGAGGCCAGCGCGGCCCGCGGGAGGCCAGAGAAGCCCGCTGGAGCCGTTCCGCGATTCGCGAACGGCCCGGAATCGGCGCCCGGCGGAGAGGATCCGCCCCGCGGGACTCCCGCGCCGAGGGCTTCCCTACCGCTCCGGGACGGTCCCCTCGTGCAGGGTGACGATGCCGCCGGTGAGGCCGGTCCAGCGCACGTCCACGAGTCCGGCCTCGGCCATGATCTCGGCGATGCGCTCGGGTGACGGGTAGGCCTGGACGCTCCGGACCAGATATCCGTACGCGGGCCCCTGACCCGCCACCCAGCCGATGAGCGGGACGATCCGGTCGAACCACCAGCGCATGAAGCGCGCCAGCGGACTCCGCGGCCGCGCGATCTCGAGGCACAGAACGCGCCCGCCGGGCCGGACCGATCGCGCCATCTCGGCGAAGCCCCTGCGGTAGTCCGGCAGGTTGCGCATGCCGAAGGCGATGGTCGCCGCGTCGAACTCGCCATCGCGGGTGGGCAGGTCCATCGCGTTGCCCACCAGATAGCCGAGGCCGGGACGGTGCTGATACCGGCGCTGGGCGACGGCTGTCATCCCCGGCGAGAGGTCCACGCCCAGCACCCGCCCGGCCGCGCCCACGCGCGCCTGGAGGTCCGCGGCCACCTTGCCCGTCCCGGACGCCACGTCGAGCGCGGACCCTCCGGCCCGCAGCCCCGCGGCGTCCACGAGGCGCCGTCGCCAGCGCGGCTCCTGGAACGCGGAGATGAGCAGGTTCATCAGGTCGTACTGGCCGGCGATGCGGTCGAACATGACGCGGACCTCGCCCGCGCCGGCGGCGTTGCCGGCCCCGGTTGAGGCGCCGGATGGCGTGTGGTCGGGCGGGATGGCGGTCATGGGACGATGGGCTCCAGGAAGGCGGCGACGGCGTCGGCCACACCGTTCGGCCGGACGATCGGCGCCGTGTGGGCGAGGCCGTCGAGGGTAGCGCGGAGGACGCCGGGGATGCGCCGGGCGAGCTCGTCGGCGACAGGGGCGTAGAACGGGTCGCTGGCGCCGCCCGTGAGCAGCAGCGCCGGGACGGTGACGCGGGCGAGCCCCGCCGGGTCGAGCCCGATCAGCGCGCCGTCGGCCAGCGCGCTCACGCCCTGCGTCGCAAGGAAGTCCCGGCTGCGCTCGGTGAGACGCTCCCACGCGTCGTCCCCGGCGACCAGGCGCATGAACCGCTCCGCGACGGCCGGCGACCCGCCCCGCGCGTAGAGCTCCTCGAGGCCGGTGCTGTCCGGGAAGCCCGCGCCCGGGTGGCCCGCGACCACCGTGCCGTACGGCGGCTCGTACGCGACGACGGACGCGACTCGCTCTTGGCGGCGCGCCGCCACCTCGAGCGCGACCACCCCACCGAAGCTCACGCCGACCAGATGCGCCTGCGCGATCCCCCGCGCGTCGAGGTAGGCGACCAGGTCGCCCACGTGCACCGCGATGTCGATCGGGCGCGGGTTCGCCAGGCGGCCGGTGCCGCTCCCCCGCCGGTCCAGTGCGTGGACGGTCGCGTCGCACCCGGCCGCCAGCAGGGCCGCGAGTCGGTCCAGCTGGCGGGCCGTGGACAGCGTCCCGTGGAGGAGGACCATCTGGCGCGGCCCGTGACCCGTGACCCGCCAGCCGACGCGGTCGCCGCCGGGGCGCTCGAGCTGGCCCTCCGCGGCCCCGTCGAGCAGCGCCCGGAGCGCCACCCGTCGCAGCTTGCCGGAGGCGGTGCGGGGCAGGACGTCGAGCCGGGTGAAGGACGCGGGCACCTTGAACCCCGCGACGCGGGCGCGGCAGTGGGCGGCCAGCGCGGCGTCACCGGGGTCGTCGCCAGGGTCGCGGAGCACGATCGCCGCCACCGGGACGTGGCCGAGCGCGCTGTCGCGACGGGCGACCACCCCCGCGTCGGCGACCGACGGGTGGGCGGCGAGCACGGCCTCGACCTCGGCCGGCGCGATGTTCTCGCCGCCGCGCACGATGCGGTCCGTCCTGCGGTCCACCACCTCCAGGCGCCCGTCCGGATCGAGCCGCCCGAGGTCGCCGGTGCGGAACGCCTGGCCGGCGGTGCGCCGTGCCCCGCCCAGGTACCCGGCGAACGCGGACGGCCCGGCGACCACGATCTCGCCCACGCCGTCGGCGTCCGGGTCCGCGATCTCGAGCGAGACGCCCGGCAGCGGGCGGCCAGCCGTGCCGGGGGCCGCGGCCGCCTCGGCGATCGCCAGCGCGGTCACGCCCGAGCCCATCTCGGACAGGCCGTAGGTCGGCATGACCGGCCAGCCCGTCGCGACCGCCCGCCGGACCAGCGCCGCCGGGATGCTCCCGCCGCCGAGGAGGACCGCCCGCAGGTTGTGCGGCGGCGGGTTGCCGGCCGCCAGGTCGAGCAGCCGCCCCAGCTGCGTCGGCACGAGCGAGACGTGCGAGGCCACGGGATCGCTGAGGCCCTCGAGCACCGCCGCCGTGTCGTTCCCGGCGACGATCCGGATCGGCACGCCGTCCGCGACCGCCCGCCACAGGACGCCCAGCCCCGCCACGTGCGCGAGCCCGAGCGCGAGCACCCAGCCCGTGGCCGGCGGCAGGACCGCGCGCCAGGCGGCGGCCGACGCCCCGAGCGACGCCTCGGAATGCGCCACGCCCTTCGGCCGCCCCGTCGTCCCCGACGTCAGGACGACCACGCTGACGCCGTCCGGCAGCTCGTCGGCGCGGAGCACATCGAGCGCCGTCGCCCGCTCCCCGGACGTCAGCCCCGTCCCCAGCGGGGCGGCCACGCCGCCCGCCCGCAGCACGCCCACGATCCGCGCGATGGTCCCGGCCGAGGCCGGGGCCTCGAACGGCACGACCGCACCGGGCGTCGTGCCCAGCGCGGCCGCGTCGGCCAGGGCGTCGAGCTGGGCCCACGTTGTCAGCGACTCGCCGTCGAGCACGGCCGCCTCGTCGCCGCGCGTCTGCGCGAGGGCCCGGACCCGCTCCCCGATGCCGCTCATGCGCCCCACGCCTCCCAGGTCGGCGACTGCGTCCGGTCTGAGCCGTACCTCGCGACCGCGGCCGTGTCCAGGCGGATCCCGAGGCGTCCCGAGCCCGGCTCGGCGGGCGTCCGCAGCCGGCCCCCGCCGAGCACCAGGCCGTCGGCCAGCAGGTCGTGCTCCAGCAGGCCGGCAGTCGCGAGACCGTGATCGGGCGGCGACGCGAGCCGAGCGCCCCGCACCGGGGGAAGCGCCGCCGCCGCGGCGAGCCCGGCCGCGATCCCGACCCCGGTCTCGAACAGCGTGCTGATCACCACGGGCACGCCGTGCTCCGCCGCCAGGGCGGCGATCTCGGCCGTCACGATCGGGCCGCCGACGCGCACGGGCTTGACCACCAGGACGTCCACGGCGTCGGCGTCGAGCAGCTTGCGCACGGCACGCACGGACGTCACGGCCTCGTCGGCGGCGACCGGCACGCCCACCCGGCGGCGGAGCTCCGCCAGCGCCGCCGGGTCGTCGCCCGCCAGCGGCTGCTCCACGTACTCGAGGCGGAAGCGCTCGACGGCCTCGAGCCGCTCGGTGGCCGTCTCGAGGTCCCAGGCGCCGTTGACATCGAGGCGGAGGCGGATCTCGGGCCCCACCGCCGACCGCAGCGCGCGGACCCGGTCCACGAGCACCTCGGTCTCGCGCTCGGCACCGGCCTTGAGCTTCAGCGTCCGGAAGCCCACGGCCACGGCCTGCGCGGCGGCCTCGGCCAGCGCGCGCGCATCGAGCAGCGGCAAGGTGGCGTTGACGCCGACGGCGGCCCCCGGCCCCGGTGCCGACGGCGCCCACGGCGCGACGCCGCCGACGGCCACCCCGAGGTCCAGCCAGGCGGTGTCGAGCGCCGCGCGCAGCGCCCGCCCGGGCGACCCGTGCTCCTCGAGCGACCGCTGGGCCTGCGGCCACTCGTTGGCATCGGCCGCCGAGAGGCCCTCCGCCAGCCAGTCCAGGACCGAGGCGGCGGCCTGGCCGTCGGCGGGCTCGAGGACGGCCTCGCCCACGCCCTCGCGCCCGTCGGCCGCCACCAGGCGGATGATCCAGGCCTCGCGGGCGAACCACATCCCCGTCGCGGTGGCGAACGGCCGGAGGAACGGCACGCGCACCTTGCGGACGTGGATCCCGGCCAGCGGCGCCATCTGGTGGACTGTCACCGCGGGCCGGCCGCCAGCCCGAGCGCGAACAGCACCGCCACCAGCAGGGACAGCCGCGCCGTGCCCTTGAGGGCCAGGTTGAGCTGGCGGCGCTCGGTGAAGCCGCGAACCGTCCGCCAGACCTGCGCCGCGGCCGGCAGCGCCAGCAGCGTCGCCAGCACGGCCCACGACCAGCCCGCGAGCGCCAGGCCGACCGGCACCAGGAACGCGGCGGCCACGAAGGCGAGCCACTCCCACTGGGTGGCCCGCTCCCCGATCATCACCGCGATCGTGCGCTTGCCAGCCTCCCGGTCGGTCGGGATGTCGCGCAGGTTGTTCACCACCAGGATCGCGGTGATCAGGGCGCCCGCCGGCACGGACGCGGCGAAGAACACCGGCTCGAGGCGCCCGGCCTGGAGGTACGCCGTCCCCACCACGGCCACCAGGCCGAAGAACACGAACACGAACACCTCGCCCATGCCCTTGTAGCCGTACGGCCACGGCCCGCCCGTGTAGGCGAGCGCCGCGACCACCGCCAGGACGCCCAGGCCAACCAGGACCGGCCCGCCGACGTAGGCCAGCCAGAGCCCCACCGCGCCGGCGGCGGCGATGGTGAGCGCGATGGCCGCCTCCAGCTGGCGCTCGGACACGAGCCCAGCGGCGGCCACGCGCATCGGGCCCTGGCGCGCGTCCGTGTCGGCGCCCTTGCGGAAGTCCGACAGGTCGTTCGCGAAGTTGGCGAGCACCTGGAGCAGCAGGGCCACGAGCACGCAGCCGAGCGCGGTGTCCGGTCGGAACGCCGCGTCCACGCCGTAGCCCGCGCCGAGCCCCACGATGACCCCGGCCAGGGCCGCGGGCAGCGTGTTGGGGCGGGCGGCGTGCCACCAGATGGACGCGAACGGGGGACGTGTCGCGGGGGCGGCCGACGGCGCAGACGGCGAGGACGGCGACGAGGTGCTCACGGACGGCGAGGGTACTTGCGGTAGGCGGGCTTGCGCTTGGCGAGGAACGCCTGCGAGCCCTCGTGCGCCTCGTCGGTGGTGTAGTAGAGCCCCGTCGCGTGGCCCGCGAACTCCTGCATGCCGGCGAGGCCGTCGGTGGCGAC
>JAKAHL010000302.1 GCA_021815005.1 Chloroflexota bacterium | reverse complement strand
TCGCTGGCTGCGCGCCGCGCCGGGGCGCGCTCGCTGCATTCCGGGCCGCGCCGGGGCGCGGCCCGGGACGGCCGCCCCGAGAGGCCTTCGGCGAAGGGGCCGCTGGTATCGTGGGCGCGATGCAACCGCTGGTCGCGCACTGGATGGGGAGGGTCCCGTACCGCGAGGCGTGGGACCTGCAGAAGGCGCTGGCCGCCGCGCGGGCACGGGGCGAGATCGGCGACCGCCTGCTGCTCCTGGAGCACCCGCCCGTGCTCACGCTCGGCCGCCAGGCGGATGACGCCCACGTGCTCGCCCCGTCCGGGATGCTCGAGGCGCAGGGCATCGAGGTGATCCGCGTGGAGCGCGGCGGCGAGGTCACCTACCACGGCCCGGGCCAGCTCGTCGCGTACCCCATCGTCAAGCTCGCCGACCGCGAGCTCTTCCTGCGGGAGTACGTGCGCGCCCTGGAGGGCGCGATGGCGGACACGTGTGCGGCGAACGGCGTGGAGGCCGGCCGACGCGAGGGCCACCCGGGCTGCTGGGTGGACGCGGAGGGGCCGCTCGTCCGCAAGATCGGTGCGCTCGGCGTGCGGGTCGAGCGCGGCGTGACGTACCACGGCATCGCGCTCAACGTCACCACCCGGCTCGCCGACTTCGGCCTCATCGACCCGTGCGGGATGCCCGGCCTGCGATCCACCTCGATCGCGGCCGAGCACGGCCGCCGGCTCGACCCGCCGAGCACCGAAAGCGTCGAGGCGGCGGCCCGCGTCTTCGCGCCTGCGCTCGCGCAGCGGATCGGCGCTGACCTGGTCTGGTCGGCCGAGGACCCGCGGGCGGTGCGGGCCGAGGCCGAGGCCGCCGAATCGGGCGCCGGGCCGGCCCGATGAGCCAGGGCCTGTTCGAGCTCCGCAAGGACGCGATCACCGGCTGGTGGGTCGCCACCGTCATCGACCGCTCCTTCGCCCGTGAGCGCTTCGCGATGGCGGCCGCGCCCGTCGACGATCGCGGCGACTGCTTCAACTGCCGCCTCCCCCCGGGCGACGGCATCCGCCTCCGCGTCCTCAAGGACTTCGCGTTCTCGGTGGCCGGCACCGAGGAGGAGGCGCGGGCGCGGGAGGGCACCATCGCCCAGGTGTCCCTGGCCGACGCCCGTGCCGCCGGCTCGTGGCGGACCGTCGTGGCGGCGCCCGACGAGCACCGGCCGCTCCACGCGGTGGGCAGCCACGTTATCGAGGAGCTCCTGGCCCGGAGTCGCGACGAGATCGTGGCCGCGCGGACGGCAGGGTCCACCAAGTATCTGCAGGTCCTCCAGAACTGGGGCGCGCAGGCCGGCGCCCGCACGAACCACCTGTGCCTGGACCTCTACGACCTGCCGCAGATCCCGCACCGGATCGCGGAGGAGCTCGGCGGCGCCGCGCGGTTCCTCATCCGAGAGGGGGAGTGCCCGTACTGCCGACTCGTGCGGGACGAGGTGCGGCGCCCCGAGCGCCTGCTCTACGCCGACGACCACGCCGTGGCGTTCGCTCCCTACGCGAGCCGCTCGCCGTTCGAGGTCTGGGTGGTCCCCCGCCGCCACGACGCGGACTTCGCCCGAGCGGACAACCGCGACGTCATCGCCACCGCCGAGGCCCTCCGGCAGGTGCTCGGTCGCCTCGCCGCCAGCCTCGACGGGCCGCCGTACAACCTGGTCCTGCACAGCGCGCCGCTGCGCGAGCAGGTGGACGCCACATACCACTGGCACTGGGAGATCCACCCCCGCCTGCGGGAGATCGCGGGTTTGGAGCTGGGGACCGGTCTGCCCGTCAACTCCGTCTCGCCAGAGGACGCCGTGGAGGAGCTGCGGGCCGGCCGCTCTGATGCCGGGCCCCCGGAGCGCCCCCGGCGATGAGCTGGCGGCGGGGGCGGCGTCACAAGGTGGAGGGTGACTCCGTCACAGGCCACCGGGCGGGGTCAGATGCGGTCGCGCGTTCGCGACTGCGCGCGACGGAGGCAGCATGGTCCTCGAACCGGCACAGGCCGACGCTCGGGTCCTGCACTGCGGGCGTGCGATGAGCGCCGAGCGGGACCGCGACGAGGCTTACCGCTTCGTCGAGGAGCTGTTCGCCAGGCACCAGGGCGAGATCTACTCGTACCTGCTGCGGATGCTGCGGGACGCCGAGCTTGCCGCGGACCTCACGCAGGACGCCTTCGTGAAGGCGTACCGGGCGTATGACGACCTGCAGAAGCCGGAGAACGCGCGGGCGTGGCTCTACCAGATCGCCCACCGCGTTGCGCTCGACGACCTGCGCCGGCGGCGGATCGTGCGCTTCGTCCCGCTCGTGGGCGAGGCGCGGAGCTCGGCACCCTCCGCGGAGCACCTGGCGATGGACTCCCGGCTGTCGGGCGACCTGCAGCGCGCGCTCGAGCGGATCCCCGAGCGCCAGCGGCACGCCCTGCTCCTCGCCGAGCTCCACGACCTGACAGGCCTCGAGCTCGCCGCCGCCCTCGGCGTCTCGCACGTGGCGGCGCGAGCGCTGCTCACCCGGGCCCGGGAGAGCCTCCGGCAGGCCCTGGCGGCCGAGCGGGCGGCGGACGCCAAGCGCGAGGCGGACCGTGACGCAGCACGGGAGCGCGATCGGTGAGCTGCCAGCCGCGGGGTCGTGGCCATGACCGTGCCCGGCAGCTCGCGGTTGCGCGCGTCGACGGGACGCTCCCCCCGGCCGACGAGGCGTGGCTGGCGGACCACC
>JAKAHL010000301.1 GCA_021815005.1 Chloroflexota bacterium | reverse complement strand
GCCCAGCCCGCCGAGCCCGGACGCGCCCCTGCGCCGGCCCGCGCGGACCCGGACCGCCCCCCCATCGCACGGAGAGCCGCCATGAAGGTCCTCATCGCCGACCAGTTCGAGCAGTCCGGCCGAGACGGCCTGGCCGCCGCCGGCTGCGACGTGGTCTTCGATCCCGCGCTCAAGGACGACGCCCTCGCCGAGGCCCTGCTCGCCACCGGCGCCGAGTGCCTCGTGGTGCGCTCCACCAAGGTGACCGCGGCCATGATGGAGAGCCCGAGCCTGGCGCTGGTCGTGCGGGCGGGTGCCGGCTACAACACGATTGACGTCGCGGCGGCCTCGGCCCACGGCGTCTACGTCTCCAACTGCCCCGGCAAGAACGCCGTGGCCGTCGCGGAGCTGGCCATGGGGCTGATCCTCGCCCTCGACCGGCGGATCCCCGACAACGCCGCCGCGCTCGCCGCCGGGCAGTGGAACAAGAAGGAGTTCAGCAAGGCCGCTGGCCTGCAGGGCCGGACGCTCGGCCTGCTGGGCTTCGGCAGCATCGCCCAGGAGGTGGCGCGGCGCGCCCAGGCCTTCGGCATGCACTTGGTGATCTGGTCGAGGCGCTTCGAGGGCAAGCCGGACGTGGACCTGCGCGCGTACGGCATCGAGACGACCGGCCGAGCTTCGAGCGTCACCATCGCGCCGTCCGCGGCCGCCGTCGCCGAGGCGGCCGACATCCTGAGCGTCCACCTGGCGCTGGCCGCCGACACCCGGAACCTGGTCAACGCTGACCTGCTGGGCCGGCTGAGGCCCGGCGCGATGCTGGTCAACACCGCTCGCGCCGAGGTGGTGGACCACGACGCGCTGGCCGTTGCCGTCCGCGAGCGGGGGCTCCGCGTGGGCCTGGACGTCTACCCGGGCGAGCCCGCGGCCGCCACCGCCGAGTTCGACTTCGCGCTGGCCCGAGACCACGGCACGGGCCTCGTCTACGGCACGCACCACATCGGCGCGTCAACCGAGCAGGCGCAGGAGGCGATCGCGGCCGAGACCGTCCGAATCGTCCGCTCGTTCAAGGAGACCGGGCGCGTCCCGAACGTCGTCAACCTGGCGATGCAGACGCCCGCCAGCCACACCCTGGTGGTCCGCCACAAGGACAAGCCGGGTGTCCTGGCCGGCGTCTTCGCCGAGCTGGGCCGGGGCGGCATCAACGCCCAGGAGACCGAGAACATCGTGTTCGAGGGCGCCGCCGCCGCCATCGCCCGGATCAACGTGGACCACGCTCCCGCGGATGCCCAGCTCGACGCGATCCGGCGCGCAGATGCGAACATCATTAGCCTGCAGCTGGTGGCGATCTAGTCGCCTCGACCCATACCGCCCCAGCTCGCACCTCGCCAGCTTGCCGAGCCCGCCGCCGACGCCAAGGAGACCGAACCCGTGACCGACCGGATCTACAACTTCTCGGCGGGACCCGCCGTCCTGCCCCTGCCCGTGCTCGAGGAGGTCCAGCGCGACCTGATCGCCCTGCCCGGCGTGGGGATGTCGGTGATGGAGATCAGCCACCGGTCTGCCCCGTTCGAGGCGATCATCGGCGCGGCCGAGGCCGACATCCGCGCCCTGGCCGGGATCCCGGACAACTACAAGGTCCTGTTCCTCCAGGGCGGTGCCACGCTCCAGTTCTCGATGGTGCCGCTCAACCTCCTGACCGAGGGCCGGACCGCCGACTACATCATGACCGGCAGCTGGGCCGACAAGGCGCTCAAGGAGGCCAAGCGCGTCGGGGCCACCCACGAGACCGGGTCCACCGCGGACACCGGCTACAACCGGATCCCGACCGACGCCGAGCTCGAGTTCACGCCGGGCGCCGCGTACGTCCACATGACCGCGAACAACACGATCGAGGGCACCGAGTGGCACCGGCTGCCGCAGGTGCCCGAGGACGTGCCGCTCGTGGCCGACGCCTCGTCGGACATCTTCAGCGGGCCGGTCGACATCTCGAAGTTCGGCCTCGTCTACGCGGGCGCCCAGAAGAACCTGGGCCCCTCGGGCGTGACCCTCGTGATCGTCCGCGATGACCTGCTCGCGCGCTCCGCCAAGTCGCTCCACACCATGCTGAACTACGCGGTCCACGCGGAGAACGGCTCCATGTACAACACCCCGCCCGCCTTCGGGGTGTACGTGCTTGGCCTCGTCGTCAAGTGGCTGCGCGCCAACGGCGGCCTCGAGGGCATCGCGGCGGTCAACGCCCGCAAGGCCGGCGCCCTGTACGCCGAGCTGGACCGGACCGGCTTCTGGAAGCCCACCGCGCAGCCCGACAGCCGAAGCCAGATGAACGTCACCTTCCGCCTCGCCACCGAGGACCTGGAGAAGAGGTTCGTCAAGGAGGCCACGGCCGCCGGCTTCGACGGGCTCAAGGGCCACCGCGCCGTGGGCGGCATGCGCGCCTCCATCTACAACGCCTTCCCGGAGCAGGGCGTGACCGACCTCGTCGCGTTCATGCGCGAGTTCGAGCGCGTCAACGGCTGACGGAACGGCGAAGCCCCGGCGGGCCTGAGGCCTGCCGGGGCTTCGTGCTGTCTAGCGCGGTCAGCCGCGGGCCCGAGGGGCCGGCGGTCGCCGGGCGGCGCCGCGGGTCTCGCGTGCGCCGCCACGGGCTCGGGGTCAGCGGGCGGTGGCGATCCGCCCGTGGCTCCAGGCGGTCGTCTGGCCGTCGGCGAAGCTCGCCCGGACGGCGGTCCACTGGGTCACCCGGAAGAAGTAGCGGGCG
>JAKAHL010000026.1 GCA_021815005.1 Chloroflexota bacterium | reverse complement strand
GGCGCGCCCCCGCGCCGCGCCCCGCGGCGGCCACGTCCCACCCCGGCGGCCCATCGCTCGACGCCCTGGGCGGCCGTCCCGTGGACCTGGCCGTGGACCTCGGCCGCGGGCTCCTCCTGGCGAACCCGGTGATCGCCGCCTCGGGGCCATTCGGGTACGGCGTGGAGGTGGCCGACCTCGCGGACCTGCCGAGGCTCGGCGGGCTGGTCACGCGGAGCACCTCGCTCCGGCCGCGCGCGGGGCATCCCGGCCCGCGCATCGCGGAGATTCCCGCGGGCCTGCTGCTGGGGACCGGGCCGCAGAACCCCGGGCTGGACACGGTGCTCGAGCGGTATGCCGAGGCCTGGGCGCGCTGGTCCGTGCCGGTGATCCTCTCGCTGTGCGCGGACACGGCCGGCGAGCTGGGCGAGGCCGTCCGGCGGCTCGACGGGGTGCCCGGGATCGCCGCGCTCGAGCTCAACCTCTCGTGCGGGGCTGCCGGTCGCGGCGGGGGCGTGCCCGGCCTCGACCCGGACGGCACGGCCGCCTACGTGGCTGCGGCCCGCCGTGAGACGGACCTGCCGGTGATCGCCAAGCTCACCGCCGCGGCTGCCGACGTGCGCGCCGTGGCGCGGTCCGCCGAGAGCGCCGGCGCCGACGCGCTCGCGGCGGTGAACACGCTGCCGGGGCTCGCCCTCGCCGCTGACCGCTCCGGCCCGGTGCTCGGGTCGGGCTACGGCGGGATCTGCGGACCGGCCCTCCGGCCGATCGCGCTGCGCGTGGTGTGGGAGGTGGCCCAGGCCGTTGACCTGCCGGTGATCGGCACGGGCGGGGTCGCCACCGTGGACGATGTGCTGGACTTCCTGGCCGCTGGCGCCAGCGCCGTGGGGGTCGGCGTGGCGGCCCTGGCCGACCCCATGCTCCCCGTGCGCCTGGCCGACGACCTGGCGGACGCCTGCCGGGCCCGCGGGATTGCCGCCGCCCGCGAGCTGGTGGGGACGGCGCTTCCCCGCCGCGCCGCGGCGCCGTCCACGCGGGGCGCCGAGTACGCCCGGTGAGCGGCCCCACCGACTGGCTGCTGGCGTGGCTGCTCGCGATCAACGTGGCCACGGCCGCCCTGTACGCCTACGACAAGGCGGCCGCCCGGCACCGGTGGCGCCGCGTCCGCGAGCGCACGCTCAAGCTGGGCTGCTGGCTCGGCGGCGTGGCCGGGGCGTGGCTCGTCTTCCTGGGCCTGCGGCACAAGACGCGGCACCGGTCATTCTGGGCGGTCCAGGGCATGGCGTCGGCGGTGTGGGTCGTCATCGTGCTCGCCGCGGTGGCGCGCTGAGGGGGGGTCTTCTCGGCCCGCGTATCGGCGACCCGGCAACGGGGCCGAGGTCGGCGCGGCGGGCGCGGCGGGCGCGGCCGTAGAATCGGCTCGCCATGACCACCCTGCGACGCACCCTCGACGAGGCGGCCCGGCGTGCCATCGCCGCCCGCACCGAAGCCCTGTTCCGTGCCAGCGGCGCGCTCCGCGAGGGCCACTTCACGCTCAAGAGCGGCCGCCACTCGGACGCCTACCTCGAGAAGTTCCAGGTGCTCCAGGATCCGGCCGCCACGAGCGAGCTGTGCGCCTTCTGGGCAGACGGCGTGCGCGATCGGGACGGCACGCCGATGGTGGACCTGGTGGCCGGGCCCACCACCGGCGGGGCCATGCTGGCGTTCGAGTCGGGACGGCAGCTGGGCACCCCCGCCATCTTCGCCGAGGAGGTGGCGGGAGCGCCCGGCGAGGCGCCGCGCCGGGAGTTCCGCCGCGGCTTCACGATTGCCCCCGGCGAGCGGGTCCTCCTCGTGGACGACATCCTCACCACGGGCGGTTCGCTGCTCGCGATGATCCCGGCCGTGGAGGCCATGGGCGGCGAGATCGTCGAGTGCGCCGTGATCGTGGATCGCTCGGGCGGGACCGCCACGCTGACCTCGCCGACAACCGGCCGGGTGTACCCGCTCCGCTCCCTGTGGACGCTCGAGCTCCCCACGTACGAGCCGGGCCCAGCCTCCTGCCCGCGCTGCGCCGCCGGCGAGCCAGCGGTCAAGCCCGGGTCGTCCGGGACGGGGCTCGCGCCGGCCTGAGCATCGCGGGCTGCGTCTCCGGCCGCGTCTCCGGCCAGCCTCGGGCGTGACGCGGCCGCGCCTCGGCGGCTACTCGGCCAGGACGCCCCGGGCCTCGAGCGCCGCCCGCCGCCGGGCCGACAGCCGACCCTCGCGGTCGAACACCGGCAGCAGCGCCTGGACCGTGGGCCCCGTGACGAGCGCCAGGACGATCGTCCCCACCCCGACCGTGCCGCCGGCGACCCAGCCGATCACGATGACCGCCAACTCGAGCGCCGTCCGCGTGCTCCGGATCGACCAGCCGAAGCGCAGGTGCAGCCCGGTCATCAGCCCGTCGCGCGGGCCCGGCCCGAGGTCGGCCGCGAGGTAGAGCGCGGTCCCCGTGGCGCACAGGGCGATGCCGATCGTCGCCGTCAGGGCCTGGGCCGCGGCCGCCGCCTCCGGGGCCACCAGCCCGAGCACCACGTTCGTGGTGGTCCCGATCAGCAGCAGATTCAGCACGGTGCCCGAGCCGGGGCGCTCGCCCAGCGGCCACCAGGCTGCCAGGATCGGGACGCCCAGCGCCACCGACACCGTGCCCATCGGGACGCCGGCGATGCGCCCTAGCCCCTGGTTGAGCACTTCCCACGACCCGACGCCCAGCCCGCTGCGGGCCATGAGGCCCACGCCCACGCCGATCATCAGCAGGCCGGCGACCAGCCCCGGCAGGCGTGGCAGCACGACACGAGGGGCCCAGCGCGACGCGGGGACGCGGTCGCGGGGAGCGTGGGCACGGGTGGCCGGGTCGGCAATCGTGGCGTGGGGCACGCCCCGGATGGTACCGGGCGGGGCCGGGCGGGCGGCCTGAACGGGCGGCGTCGCGGCGGCCGCGCCTGCGGGGAGCGCTGAGGGTCCTGCTGTGCAACGATCAGCCCATGGAGCTGACATTCCTCGGCGGCGCCCGGACGGTGACCGGGTCCCGCCATCTCGTGGACACCGGTCGGGCCAAGGTCCTGGTGGACTGCGGCATGTTCCAGGGCGGCCCGGACGAGAGCGTCCGGAACCGCGTCCCGCTGGGCGTGGATCCCGCGACGCTCGACACCGTGGTTCTCACCCACGCGCACCTCGACCACTGCGGCCTGCTCCCGGTGCTGGTCCGCGAGGGGTTCCGCGGCCGGATCGTGTGCACCTCCGCCACGGCCGAGCTGGCCCGGCTGGTGCTGCTGGACTCCGCCAAGCTCCAGACCGAGTTCGCCAAGCGCGCCGCCCGCCGCGAGCGCCGCGACCCGTCCCGCGCTGCGGCTGCCGAGCGGCGCGAGGAGCAGCTGTTCGACGCGGCCGTGGGGCTGGCCGCGCAGGGCGCCGAGAGTCCCGGCGGCCCCGATCCGGAGGACATCCTGCGCGCCGCCGGCCCGGAGGTGCACCAGGACTTCGATGAGCCGCTGTACACGGAGGACGACGCGGAGGCCGCCATCGCGCGCTTCGCGCCTGTCCCGTACGGCGCCGAGACGGAGGTCGCCCAGGGCGTCCACATCACGCTGCTCGACGCCGGGCACATCCTGGGCTCCGCGCTGGTCCGCATGCGGCTCGCCCGCCCGGGCGGCGGCCGGGACACCGTCGTCGTGTTCTCGGGCGACTTGGGCCGCCCGGGCACGCCCATCCTGCGCGACCCGACGCCGGTGGACGCGGCAGACTTCGTGGTGTGCGAGAGCACGTACGGCGGCCGCGAGCACGAGGCGGCGGAGACGTCCATCGCGGTCCTCGCCGACACCGTGCGCGACACGGCCGCCCGCAAGGGCGTGCTGCTGATCCCGTCGTTCGCCATCGGGCGCACCCAGGAGCTGGTGTGGGAGCTCCACAGGCTCGTCGACTCCGGGCGCATCCCGCAGCTGCCGCTGTTCCTGGACTCGCCGATGGCCAAGTCCGCCTCGGACGTGTACCGCAGCCACCCCGAGGCGTACGACGAGGAGACCGCGGCGCTCCTGCGCGCCCGCGAGGACCCGCTCGACTACCCGGGCCAGCACGTGACCCGCAATGTCCAGGACTCCGAGCGGATCGAGCGCACGCCGCCGCCGTACGTGGTGATCGCCTCGAACGGCATGCTCACCGGCGGCCGGTCCGTGGGCCACGCCTCGCGCCTCATCGACGACCCGTCGGCGACCATCCTGTTCGTCGGCTACCAGGGCGAGGGCACGCTCGGCGGCCACCTCGTCCGGGGCGTGCCGACGGCGCGGATCGACGGGCGCGAGATGCCGGTGCGCGCGACGATCAAGTCGCTCGACGGGTTCTCCGCGCACGCCGACGAGCCCGAGCTCCTGACCTGGCTCGGCGGCTTCATCCGGGGCCGACGACCGGGGGACCCGGGCGTCCCGTCCCACGTCTACCTCGTCCACGGCGATCCGCCCGCGCAGCAGGCACTCGCCCCCAAGGTGGCGGCGCTGGGGCTGCCGGTGGACGTGCCCGCCTGGGACCAGACCGTCTCGCTGGACTGACCCCGGCCGCCGCGCCCCCGCGACTGCCGGTATCGTGGGCCCGTGCTGCTGCTGGCCCTCAAGCTGACGCTGACCCCGCTCCTGATCGGCGGCGCGAGCCTTGCCGCACGGCGCTGGGGCCCGGCCGTGGCGGGCTGGATCGTGGCCCTGCCGCTGACCTCCGGGCCGGTCCTGTTCTTCGTCGCGCTCGACCACGGGACCGCGTTCGCGGCCAGCGCGGCCGTCGGCACCACCCTGGGGCTGGGCGCGATCGTCGCCTATAGCCTCGGCTTCGCGGCGGCGTCGAGCCGCGGCCCGGCAGCTGCCCTGGCGGCAGCCACCGCCGCGTACGTCGTCGCGGCGGCGGCGCTCCAGGAGGTTGCGGGCTGGCCGGAGCTGCTGCTCGCCCTCCTCGTCGTGCTCGCGATCCTCGGCACGCTGCGCATCCTGCCGCCGTCCACCGGGGGGCGGTCGTCGGGGCGCCACCCGGCGTGGGACCTGCCGGCGCGTATCGCGGTGGGCACGGTGCTGGTCGTGGGCCTGACCACCGTGGCGCCGCTGCTCGGCCCGACGGTGTCGGGCATCGTCACCACCTTCCCCGTGTACGTGTCGGTGCTGTCGGTGTTCGCGTTCCTCCATGACGGGCGGCCGGCCGCGATCGGCGTCCTGCGCGGGGCGCTCATCGGCCTGCCCGGGACCGTGGCGTTCTACCTGCCGGTCCACTTCCTGGTCGTCAGCCCGGGCGTCGCGCCGGCGTTCGCGATCGCGATCGCCATCACGTCGGCGATCGGCCTGGTGGCGCTGCCGCAGGCGCGAGGCGGCGCCGCCCGGGCCGACGAGCTGGACGTGGAGCTGGTGTAGCGACGGATTCGCCCGCCCGCAACGGGCCGAAGCGACCATGACATGCCGCCCGCCGCGGTCGCACATTCGGGGCCACACCACTGCGGGTTGCCGCCACGGCGCGCCCGCGGTGCCCGCGTCCGCTGTGGCACGTTCCGGAGACCGGCGATGGACTTCGACCATCCGTCCCCGCTCGCGGGCCGCTCGTTCCTCACGCTCCGCGATTACTCCGCGGCGGAGATCGAGTACCTCCTGGGCCTGGCGGCGCGGCTCAAGGCAGAGAAGCGCGAGCACCGCGAGGTGCGGCGCCTGGCCGGGCGCTCGATCGCGCTGATCTTCGAGAAGGACTCGACGCGCACCCGGATCGGGTTCGAGGTGGCGGCCTTCGACCAGGGCATGCACGTCACGTACTTCGGGCCGTCCGGGAGCCACGTCGGCAAGAAGGAGTCGGTCAGGGACACGGCGCGGGTCCTCGGCCGCGTCTACGACGCGATCGAGTTCCGCGGGTTCCGCCAGGCCGATGTCGAGGTGCTCGCCGCGAACGCCGGCGTGCCGGTCTACAACGGCCTCACCGACGAGGACCACCCGACCCAGATCCTGGCCGACCTGCTCACGATCCGCGAGCGGGTGGGCAAGCCCCTCGCCGGCGCGGCGGTGGCCTATGTGGGCGACGCGCACAGCAACATGGGCGACGAGTGGCTGCTCGGCGCGGCGACCATGGGCATGGACCTGCGGATCGTCGCGCCGCGGCCCGTCTGGCCACGCGCTGACTTCCTGGAGCCCGCGCTCGCGATCGCCGAGCGGAGCGGTGCCCGGATCTCGGTGACCGAGGACGTCGAGGAGGGCGTGCGGGGCGCGGACGTGGTCTACACGGACGTCTGGGTCTCGATGGGGGAGCCCGAGTCCGTCTGGGACGAGCGGGTCGCGATGCTCCGACCGTACCAGGTGGACGCGGCCATGCTGCGCGCCACCGGCAACCCCAACGTGCGGTTCATGCACTGCCTGCCGGCCTTCCACGATCTCGAGACCGAGGTGGGCCGCACCATGCACGAGCGGTACGGGCTCGAGGCGATGGAGGTCACCGACGAGGTCTTCGAGTCGAAGGCGTCGGTGGTGTTCGATCAGGCCGAGAACCGCATGCACACGATCAAAGCCGTCCTGGTGGCGACCCTGGCGCGACCCGAGGCGGGCTGATGCGCGTCGTCGCCGCCCTCGGCGGCAACGCGCTGCTGCGCCGGGGCCAGCCGCTCACCGCGCAGAACCAGCGCGAGAACGTCGCCGTCGCGGCCCGGGCCCTGATGCCGCTCGCGCTCCGCCATGACCTGGTGATCACCCACGGCAACGGGCCGCAGGTGGGCCTGCTCGCACTCCAGAACGCGGCCTACCTGCCGGACGAGACGTACCCGCTCGACATCCTCGACGCGGAGAGCGAGGGGATGATCGGCTACCTGCTCGAGCAGGAGCTCGGGAACCTGCTGCCCGGCCGGCGGATCGCCACCTTGCTGACCCGGATCGAGGTGGCCCGCGACGACCCGGCGTTCCTGCACCCGACCAAGCCGATCGGGCCCGTCTACGAACGGCAGGAGGCGGAGCGGCTCGCGGCGGAGCGGCAGTGGACGATTGCGCCCGACGGGGCGAAGTGGCGACGCGTGGTGCCCTCGCCGGAGCCGCGGCGCATCCTCGAGCTGGGGGTCATCGAGCAGCTTGTCGCGGACGGCGTCCTGGTCGTCTGCGCCGGCGGCGGCGGGATCCCGGTGGTGGCCGGGCACGGGGGCTACGGCGGCGTGGAGGCGGTGATCGACAAGGACCTGGCGGGGGCCCTGCTGGCGAGGTCGCTGCGCGCCGGCGCGTTCCTCATGCTGACCGACGTGGACGCGGTGTACGCGGGCTGGGGGACGCCCGACGCGGCGCCGATCCGGCGGCCGGTGCCCGCGGACCTTGACCCGTCGCGGTTCGCCGCGGGCTCCATGGGCCCCAAGGTGGCCGCCGCGAAGCGGTTCGCCGAGGCCGGCGGCTGCGCGGTGATCGGGTCGCTGGCGGACGCCGAGCGGATGCTGGCTGGCGAGGCCGGGACGGTGGTGGCGCCGGCCGAGTCGCCGGTCTGCTGAGCGGGGGCCGGGCCCGACCCCGATCGCTCCCGGCCATGGCCGCTCCGCAAGCGCGGGGCCGATCCGCCAGCGCGGTTCCCGCAGCGGCCGACGACCTTGGCCGGGCCGCGCGGATCCTCAGGGGCGCGGCTTCGTCCGGGCGGCAATGCGCTGAAGGGCGCCCTCCCAGCCCGGGTCGAACGCCTTGCCGGGCGCGTCGAGGTCGATCACCACGGGCGTGTGGTCCGACGGCGTGGGCGGGCCCTTCCTGGCCTCGCGGTCGATCTCCGCCCAGACCACCCGCTCGGCCACCGGCGCCGACGCGTACAGCAGGTCGATCCGCATGCCCTCGTTGCGGTGGAACATGCCCGCCCGGTAGTCCCACCACGAGAAGCGGCCTGGCTCTGCGTGTCGCTCGCGGTAGACGTCGCGCAGGCCCCAGGCTCGGAGCGAGGCCAGCGCCGCGCGCTCGCGCTCTGACACGTGGGTGCCGCCGTGCGCGCGCTCCGGGCTCCAGACGTCCTCGTCGGCCGGCGTGACGTTGAGGTCCCCGCCCAGCAGAATCGGCGCGGCGGGCGACTGTGTCTCGTCCAGCCAGCGACGCAGGCGCGCGAACCAGGCGAGCTTGCCCTCGTAGAACGGCGAGTCCACCTCGCGGCCGTTGGGAGCGTACAGCGAGACCACCCGCACGCCGCCGCACACCGCCGACACCATCCGCGCCTCGCGCAGGGGGTCGAAGTCGTCCTCGGCCAGGCTGACCACGGCGCCGGGCGACGAATCCCGGACCGGGCCGTCGCCGAAGTTGGACACCACCTCGGCCACGCCCACGCGCGACAGGATCGCCACCCCGTTCCAGCGGCCCTCGCCGTGGTGCACGAGCTCGTACCCGCGCATCGAGAACGGCATCACCGGCGCATCGGCGTCGGCCAGCTTCGTCTCCTGGACCAGGAGCACGTCGGGCTCGGCCCGATCGAGCCACTTCTCGACGGCCTCCATCCGGGCCTTGAGCGAGTTGACGTTCCAGGTGGCGATGCGCATCGGGCGGGACGGCCTCCTCGGCGCGACTAGAGCCGGCGTCCGCGGTGCCGGGCGAGCTCGAACGTGGCGGTGTCGGCGACGGCCATGACGGCCATGGTGCCGGCCTGGACCGGGTCGCTGACCACCAGGTCCACGTGGTCCGTGATGGATCCGACCATGTTGAGCGCGATGATCGGGATGCCCACGGCGCGCAGCTCGTCGGCGGCCCGGCTGATGTCGCCGCCCATGATCGAGCCCGCCAGCACGAGGAGCCGGGCGCGCGGGAGGTCGATGACGGCGCGCACGGCGGCGGCGATGTTGTCCTCGCCCACCAGCGGGATGGTGTCCACGGAGATCTTCTCGCCGCGGATGTTGTGGCGGTCCGCCTCGGTCACCGCGCCCAGCGCCACCTGGGCGATCTGCGCCCCGCCGCCCACGATGATGACGCGCTTGCCGAAGACCTTGTCCATCGGCCGGGTCTTGTGGATCGCCACGACTTCGGGCAGCGGCCGGAGGGCCGCGATCAGGGTCGCCTCGTCGGCGTCCTCCACCTCCACTTCCAACTCTGCCTGGCCGAGGCCGCCCCCCGCGTCCCGCGGTGCCGCGCGGCGCATCGTCGTCAGCGAGCGGAAGCGCCCGCCGACGGCGGCCACGGCGGCGGCGATCGCGGCGATCGAGCCCGGCTGGTCCTCGACGGCGAGGCGGGCCGCGGTCGTGGGCGGCAGGGGGTTCGGCTGGCGCCTCGGCATCCGTCAGCCCGCGCGCCCGGCCACGATGTCGGAGATCGAGAGGCTGCCCGGGTCGGTGCCGGTGGGGTCGTGGTCCTCGAACGAGATGCCAAGGCCGACGAAGACCTCGCGGGTGGCGGCAGCATCGCTGGTCGTCAGCATGAGCGCGCCGTCGGTGTCCTCGGCGACGCCGACGATGCCGGTGATGTTGACGCTGCGGTCGGCGAGTGCCTGCGCGACTCGCGCGAGCGACCCGGGCCGATCGTCGAGCTGCACGGTGAACCAGACGGACATTTCGGGGAACCTCCTGCCCGCATGGTACGCGGGCGGCGCGTTACCCTGCTGCCATGGTGACGCGAGGGTCGAATCGTGGTGCCGTGCTGCCATGGTGAAGCGGCTGCCGGACGCGGTGTACCGCGTGATCGGCTTCGTGGGCACGAGTCGGCCGGTGACGCGCCTGCACCCGCACGTCTACCGCCTGACCGGGGGCCGAGGCCCCATCGGCCGCAACTTCGGCGTCCAGAACGTGATCGTCACGATGACCGGCCGCAGGTCTGGCAAATCGCGGGAGGTGCCGCTCTACGCGATCGCCGACGGCGACCGCTACATCGTCATCGGCAGCAACGCGGGCGACGATCGCGAGCCTGTCTGGGCGGGCAACCTGCGCGCCAACCCGCGCGCCGCGCTGCGCGTGGGCCGCCGATCGTGGGCCGTCGAGGCGCACGAGGCCCGTGGCGAGGAGCGTGAGCGGCTGTGGGCCCTCGCCGCGGCCGCCTATCCGGGCTACGAGGTGTATCGCGCCCGCACCGACCGTCCCATCCCGGTGATCGTGCTGGCCCCGGCATCCACCGCCCCCGAGGAGCCCTGACCGCCTTGCCCGCCCCGCTCGGCACCACGCCCACCAAGAAGATGCCCAACATCCAGGTGTTCGGCCTGGAGGATTCCAACCCCACCCGTGCCGCGTTGCGCTTCTTCCGCGAGCGGCGGATCGTCGTGCACTTCGTTGACCTGCGCAAGAAGCCCATCGCACCGGGCGAGCTGCGCCGCTTCACCGACAGACTGGGCGCCGCCGCCTGCCTCGACACCGAGAGCCGCCCGTACAAGGAGCAGGGTCTCGCCTACCTTTCCACGGACGCGGCCGGGATCACGCAGCGGCTCCTGTCGGACGTGCGCCTGCTCAGGCTCCCCCTCGTCCGGTACGGCGATGACGTGACGGCCGGCAAGGCCGAGGAGGTCTGGAAGGCCTGGCTGGCCCGCGCCCGTTAGGGCCGAGGGACGGGCCGCGACGACCCCGGCCCGGCCCTTGCCGAGGGACACGGCCGACCGGCAGCCCGGCCGCGGGGCCTCGTCGGGCCGGCCCGCGGACTCCCGCCTCGCTGGCTCCTCGGACGTGGCATCCTGCCTTCCCGTGAGCAGCGACGCAGACCCCGACGGCCCCCTCCTGACGCCCTCGCCCTGGACCGTCCACAGCGGCCGGGTTGCCATGCGGCCAGAGGCGGCGGAACGCCTCGGCCAGACGTGGCGCACCCAGGACGAGAAGCTCTTCGCCGCCAGGCCCGCCGGCCGGCCCCACTTCCTCGAGGAGGACACCTGGCGCGTCCTGAGGATCCTCTCGGAGTTCGTCGAGGGGTTCGAGGCACTCGCTGGCATCGGTCCCGCCGTGGTCGTCTTCGGCTCGGCTCGGACCCAGGCCGGCACCCCCGCCTACGAGCAAGCGCGGGCGATCGGCGCCGGTCTCGCGCAGGCGGGCTTCGCCGTCATCACCGGCGGCGGCCCGGGGGCCATGGAGGCCGCCAACCGCGGCGCCCACGAGGCTGGCGGGCTGTCGATCGGCTGCAATATCGAGCTGCCCCACGAGCAGCGCGTCAACCCGTACGTGGACCTCTCGGTCGAGTTCCACTACTTCTTCGTCCGCAAGACAATGTTCGTGAAGTACTCGGACGCGTTCGTGATCATGCCCGGCGGGTTCGGCACGCTCGACGAGCTGACCGAGAGTCTGACGCTGATCCAGACGGGCAAGATCCGCAACTTCCCGGTCGTCATGGTCGGGCACGCCTACTGGGACGGCCTGGTCGCCTGGATGCGCGATGTCCAGCTGCCGTCCGGGGCGATCGCCCCGGAGGACCTCGACCTCCTGCACGTCGTGGACGACCCGGCCGAGGCGGTGGCGATCATCGCCGACTACGCCCGGGCCAACGGCCTCGGGGGGTGACGGACCTCGCCGAGCCGCTCCCGGGGGTCGCCGCCGCGCGGCGGGCCAGCGCGCCCCGCGGCTACGCCCTGTACCTGGTCGCCGCGTCGCTGTTCGCCCTCAATGGCACCGTCGCCAAGACGGTCATGGCCAGCGGGGTGGACGTGTGGCGGCTGTCCCAGCTGCGCGCCACGGGCGCGTTCCTGGTCCTGCTCGCGTTCGTCGCGCTGGCCAACCCCCGGGCGCTCCGCGTTCGCCGCGGGGAGATCCCGCTGCTCGCGGTGTACGGCGTCCTCGGCGTGGCCGCCACCCAGGCGCTCTACTTCCTCTCGATCACCCGCCTCGCGATCGGGATCTCGCTGCTGATCGAGTTCACCTCGCCGCTCGTGATCGCGCTGTGGTTCCGCTTCGGCCTGCGCCATCCCACCAGACCCGCGGTGTGGGTGGGACTGGCGATGGCGTTGGGCGGCCTCGCCATCGTGGCCCAGGTCTGGGACGGCTTCACGCTCGACCCGCTCGGGTTCGCGGCCGCGCTCGGGGCGATGCTGGCCCTGGTCCTGTACTTCCTGTCCGCCGACGCTCAGGTGCGCGGGCCGTACCGGCGCGACCCGATCTCGCTCACGATGTGGGGCATGGGGGCCGCCGCGCTGTTCTGGGCGATCGCGGACCCGTGGTGGTCCTACCCGTGGGCCACGCTGGGCGGCACCGCGCTGGTGGAGGGGACCGGCGCCGTCGCCTGGCCGGTCCCGCTGCTGGTCGGGTACGTGGTCGTGCTGGGCACCGTGGTTCCGTTCTCCTTCGCGGTCCTCTCGATGCGGCACCTGCGGGCGTCGCAGGCGTCGGTCGTCGGCATGACCGAGCCGATCATCGCAACCGGGATCGCATGGGTCCTCCTGGGCGAGACGTTCAGCCCGGTCCAGCTCGCCGGCGCGGTCCTGGTGCTGGGCGGCATCCTGCTCGCCGAGCGCAGCCGGTAGGGGGCCAAGGCCGCACCGCGCGCTCCGTGCCGCGCGCGCCGCACCTCGCCGCGCCTCGCGTCTCGCGCCTCCGACCCGCGCCGAGGCCCGGGCCCCGACGGCACGACCCCCGGACGCGAA
>JAKAHL010000025.1 GCA_021815005.1 Chloroflexota bacterium | reverse complement strand
TCTGGGAGATCCCACTCGAGGGTCTCGCCGAACGGCGTGTGCCAGGAGAGGCGATCGATGGCCTGCTGCCGCCAGAAGCCCTCCGGGTCGGCGGCAGCCTCCTCGTACAGGGCGGCGGTGGCGTTGGCACGGGCCGCGAAGGCCGGGTCCGGCGGGAACAGCCGGCGCTCGACAAAGAGGTTCTCGATCTCCGGCCCGCCCTGGGCCTGGGACGCGTCGCTCACCCGGAACCTCCCGCTGCCACACTGGGTGCCCGACATTCTACGCGCGGGCGCGCCGGGAGCCGTCGGCAGACGCCGGCGCGGCGACGGAAGCGGCGGCGGGCCTGTCGCCCGGCCAGTCGGGCTGCCGCGCCGCCCGGTCGAGCTGACCGGTCAGTCGCTGTCGGCGGCCAGGTCCTCGTCGGTCGGGCCGACGGGGTCCGCCACGGGGGCCCCGGTGGGCGCGAGGACGACGCGCTGGGGGCGCGGGATCTCGATCCCGTTGGCGGCGAAGGCGGCCAGCAGCCGCTTGCGCAACTCGCCGCCGGCGGCCCACTGCTCGGACGCCCGGACCAGGCCCAGGATCTTGATGGTCACGCCGTACTCCCCGAGCGCGGAGATCCGCTCGACGTGCGGGGCCTCCAGGACCCGGCGGCGCCAGCCTGGGTCGGCCGCCATCTCCCGGCCGACGCCGTTGATGACCTCGGTCGCCTTCTCCATGTCCGTGCCGTAGGCCACCGTCACGTCCTGGTTGATCCGCGACCACGTCCGGGTGAGGTTGGACGCCACGAGGATCTGGCCGTTGGGGACCGTGTGGACCACGCCGTCGAGATCCCGCAGGGTGGTCCGGCGGAGGCTGAAATCCTCGACCGTGCCGGAGACCCCCGCGATGGTGACCACGTCGCCCTTGCTGTACTGGTTCTCGAGCAGGATCAGCGCGCCGTTGAAGTAGTCCTTGACGAGGCTCTGGGAGCCGAAGCCCACCGCGATCCCGACGATGCCGAGGCCGGCGATCGCGGGGCCGATGTTGAGGCCCAGCTGGGACAGGCCCATGACCAGCGCGACGATCACGATGAACGCCCTGGCGATCGCGGTCAGGAGCGTGTCCAGGGTGTCCATCCGCTTCTTGACCTCGACCGCGGACAGCTCCTGGGCCGTCCCCTCGGTCGTCTCGCGGTCCAGCGCGGCGCGGATGACGCCCCGGATGACACGGCTGGCCAGCGCGATCAGGACGAGCGCGATGACGGCGATCAGGAGCACGGGCACGACGACGTCGCGCCCGAACCCGTACAGCCACGGGCCGACGTTGGAGGCGAGCCAGGCGCCGAGGTCGTGAGGGATGGTCATGGGTGCAGCGTACCGCGCCCGGGGCGCCCCGCGACGGCGACGGCCCCGCGACGGCGACGGCCGGACGCGGTGGCGTCCGGCCGGATCGGATCGGGTGTCGGGCGATCCCCCGTGGGCGGCCTCAGGCCGGGGTCGCCCCCAGCCGGACGGACACGGCTGCCGCCGTCTCGCGGGCCGCCTGCGCGAGCTCCGGGACGCGCCCGGGGGTCACGCGGTACGCGGGCCCCCAGACGTCCACGGCCGCGATGACCCCGCCGCGCGCGTCGTAGACGGGCGCGGCGACGGCGTTGAGCGCCGCGTCGTACTCGCCGAATGCGGTGGCGAAGCCTCGCCGTCGCACGCGGGCCAGCTCCTCGAGCAGCGGCTCGAGCTGCGTGATCGTGCGTTCCGTGTACCGGCCCAGCCCGCGCTTGACGAGCCGGACGACATCCCGCTCCGGCATGGCCGACAGGATAACCTTGCCGGCCGCCACCGAGTGCAGCGGGGCGCCGCGACCCGTCCAGTCGCCCACGGCGACGAGGTTGGGCCCGTCGGCCTGGGCGACGGTCACGAAGGCGTCGTCGCTCAGCACGCCGATGCCCGTCGTCTCGCGCGTCGTCCGAGCCAGGCGGTCCAGCTCCGGCATGGCGATGGCCCGCAGGTCGAGCGTGGACTCCGCCCGCTCGGCGAGCCGGATCACGACCAGCCCCAGCCGGTACTTGCCCGAGTCCTCGTCCTGCTCCACCAGGCCGCGCTTCTGCAGCGTGGCGAGCAGGCGGGATGCCGTTGACTTGTGGAGGCCGAGCCGGCGCGCCAGCTCGGTCACGCCGGCCTCGCCGGTGCTCTCCCCAAGGGCCAGCAACAGGGCCGCCGCGCGGTCCACCGACCGAACGGCGTTCCCGTCGAGCGTCATGCAAGCGTCTCCTCTCAAAGGGGCTCGGGTTCAGGGCGGCGATGTCGCGGGGTCAGGCGCTGTAGGCCGCCGCCGCATCGTGCGCGAGGGGCTGGTGCCGTGCGCGCTGGTCGAGCGCGGCGCCGAGGGACTCGGCGAAGATCGAGACGATCCGGTCCACGGTGTCGCCCTGCGCGTGGGCTTCGCACATGAACCACGGCTCGCGGCTGTCCGGCTCGGGCATCGCCCCGCGGGCGTGCATGCCCACGGCCACGGCGTCGTACAGCTCGTGGTCGGTGGCCGCCCACTCGCGGTACTCGGTCACGACCTTCTCGGTGAACATCGGGCTGAACATCGCCGGGTGGCCGGTGAAGTGGAACGGCACGCCCCTCGCGTCGAGGACCTCCTTGAGGCCCGCCTGGACGCGGAGGCCGGTGTCCCGGATGGTCTCGAGCGCGTTCGTGTCGCGGAGGATCTCGAGGGTCTTGCGGGCGGCGGCGGCGGCGACGCGGTTGCCGGCGTAGGTGCCGCCGTGGCTGACCTTGTCGGGCAGCACGCTCATGACCTCCTCCCGTCCGCCGAAGGCCGCGGCCGGGTAGCCGTTGCCCATCGCCTTGGCGTAGGTGGCCAGGTCAGGCGTGATCCCGAAGTACTCGGCGGCGCCGCCGCGAGCGAAGCGGAAGCCGGTCTTGACCTCGTCGAAGATCAGCAGGATGCCGAACTCCTCGGTCAGGGCGCGCAGGGCCTTGTGGAAGCCGGGCTGGGGCAGGATGCCGGCCGCGTTGCCCAGCACCGGTTCCACGATCACCGCGGCGATGTCGTCGCCCTCGCGCTGGAACAGGTTGCGCAGGAACTCGATGTTGTTGAAGCGGGCGGGGACGATCGTCTTGGTGATGACCTCGGGGATGCCGCGGCCCCACACCAGGCCGACCGGGTTGTCCTCCGCACCGAGGTCAGACATCTTGTTCGGCGCCACGCTGACCAGGGCGTAGTCGTGCACGCCGTGGTACTGGCCCTCGAACTTCACGATCTTCGTCTTGCCCGTGTAGGCGCGCGCCACCCGCATCGCGTGCATGGTGGCCTCGGTGCCCGACACCGTCATGCGCACCTTGCCCACCCACGGGACCAGCTGCTTGACGGTCTCCATGGCGACGACCTCGTCCTCGCTGGTCAGCGAGAAGGAGACGCCCATGCGCATGCGCTCGCTGACGAAGTCGTCAACCCTCGGATCTGCGTGGCCCAGGATCACCGGGCCGTAGCCCATCCGGAGGTCGATGTACTCGTTGCCGTCAAGGTCCCAGACCCGGCCGCCCCGGCCGCGATCCACGTAGATGGTGTCTTCGCCCCACGCGCGGAAGTTCGAGTCGGTACCACCGGGCAGGGTCTTGAGTGCGCGGTGGTACATCTCGATCTGCTTGGCGCGGGCAAGCGCGGGCGCGGGACGGGTGGTGGGCTCGGCAGTCATGATGCCTCCATGGTGGCAACCCCGGGGGCCTGGCGGCCCGCGCCGGTGGGGAGCAACACGGCGCTCGGGGCCCCGCACGTCACCCGGCCAGGCCAGGCGCGCGTTGCGGGATATGCAACGGATGCGACCCATCCTGCCACAGGGCATTGAGCCCGTCAACACGAATATCGTTTGCGAATCGCCGGTCATGCTCGAATATCGCACGGCATTCGCGCAAACAGGCCGGGATCCGATGGTATGGTTCCTGGCGTCATGCGCACTGAAACGCCTCTGCCCGGTCCCCTGGCCGGCGGCTCCTACTGGTGGGCAAGCGGAGACCCGGGGCCTGCAAGACCGCCCGCCCGCGGTCGGCACGACGTGGACGTCGCCGTCGTCGGCGGCGGCTTCACCGGGCTGTGGGCTGCGATCCGGCTGCTCGACACGGACCCCTCGCTGCGGGTGGCGGTGCTCGAGGCGGATCGCGTCGGCTGGGGCGCGAGCGGCCGCAACGGCGGCTTCTGCGAGGCGTCCCTGACCCACGGCCTGGCCAACGGCGTCCTCCACTACCCCGACGAGATCGACCTCCTGGAGGACGAGGGCCGCCGCAATCTGGCGGAGCTGGTCGCGTTCGTGGCGGACGAGGGGATCGACGCCGAGCTCGAGCCCACCGGCCAGCTGCTCGTGGCCTCCCGGCCGCACGAGGCGGACGAGCTGCGCGCCTACGCCGACCTGAGCGCCGCGCACGGCGGCGGGGTGCGGTTCCTGGACCGGGACGCCGTCCAGGCGCTCCAGCCGTCACCCCGGTGGCTCGGCGGGGCGATGGCCGGTGGGGACCAGTGCGTCATGGTGAACCCGGCCAAGCTGGCCTGGGGACTGGCGACGGCGGCCGAGCGCCGGGGCGCCCTCGTGCTCGAGCACAGCCGCGTCTCCGGGCTGCGCCGGCGGGCGGGCGGCGTGTCGGTCGCGGTGGACGGCGGCGGCCTCGTGGAGGCCGGCCACGTGCTGGTGGCCACGTCCGCGTACTCGGCCTGGCTCCGGCGCCTCACGACCGTCTTCGTCCCCGTCTACGACTACGTCCTCATGACCGAGCCGCTGACGGCGGAGCAGCGGGCCTCGATCGGCTGGGCGGGCCGCTACGGGATGTCGGACAGCGGCAACCAGTTCCACTACTTCCGGTTGTCGGCCGACGACCGGATCCTGTGGGGCGGCTACGACGCGATCTACCACTCCGGCAACCGCGTGGCGCCGGCGCACGACCTGCGGCCGGAGACGTTCGCCGTCCTGGAGCGCAACTTCGCGGCCACGTTCCCCCAGCTCGACGGCGTCCGCTTCACGCACCGCTGGGGCGGGGCGATCGACACCACGACCCGCTTCTGCGCCACGTTCGGGGACGTCATGGGCGGGCGCGTCCACTACGCCCTGGGGTACACGGGCCTGGGCGTGGGGGCCTCGCGCTGGGCGGCCGGGATCCTGCGCGATGCCGTGCTGCGGCCGCAGTCCGAGCTGCTGCGGCTGCGCTTCGTCCGGTCCGCGCCGCTGCCGATCCCGCCCGAGCCGCTCCGCACCCCGCTGGTCAACCGGATGCGCGACGCGGTGATCGGCGCCGACGCCAGCGGTGGCGACCGGGGGCTGTTCCTCCGCACGATGGACGCGCTGGGGATCGGGTTCGACTCGTAGGGTCGCGACGGTAGGGGCGTCGCACCCGGTCCGCGCGCCGCGTCCGGCCGGCCTCCGGTCAGTCGGCCCTGGGCCGCACCCAGTCCGGCAGCGCCGCCGCGAGCGTCGCCAGCGGCAGCGAGCCATGGCCGATGACCTGGTCGTGGAACGCCCGCAGGTCGAACCGGTCGCCGTCGCGGGCCTCGAGCTCGTGGCGCAGGCGCCGGATCTCGCGCATCCCGAGCATGTAGCACAGCGCCTGGCCCGGCCACGAGATGTAGCGGTCGGTCTCGATGACCGCGTCCGTCCCGGACAGGCCCGTCCGGAGCAGCTGGTCGATCCCCTGCTGGCGGGTCCAGCCCAGCCCGTGGATGCCGCTGTCCACGATCAGGCGCGACGCCCGCCAGGCCTGCGCGTCGAGCATGCCGAGCCGCTCGGCGGCGTTCCGGTACAGGCCCAGCTCATCGGCGAGGCGCTCCGCGTACAGGCCCCAGCCCTCCACGTAGGCGCCGCCGACGATGCGCGAGCCGAGCCGCCGGAACACGTTGAGGCTCGGGTGCTCCATCTCCAGCGAGATCTGGTAGTGGTGGCCGGGAACCGCCTCGTGGTAGGTCGTGGACGCCAGCTTGTGGTAGTTCCGCGACGGCAGGTCGTAGGTGTTGACGTAGTAGGTCCCTGGCCGCGTCCCGTCCGCCGCCGGCGGGTAGTAGAACGCGAAGGCCATGTCCCTCTCGCGGTACTCCTCCACCGGCTGCACCACGCAGCCGCTCGCGGGCAGGCGCCCGAACACGCGCGGCGCCGCGGCCATCGCCCGCCCGATGTCCTCGGTGGCGCGCGCCACCAGCTCCTCGCGGGAGGCAGCCCGGTTGGCCGGGTCGGCCACGACCGCCGCCCGGTACTCCTCGACGCTGGTGAAGCCCTCCGCCCTCGCGAGCGCCAGGCGCTCGGCGTCGATCGCGTCGTACTCCTCGAGGCCCACCCGGTGGATCTCGGCGGCGTCCATGTCCAGCGTGGTCCACGACCGGACGAAGTGCCGGTACAGGCTGCCGCCCGCGGGCACGTGGCAGAGGCCGGGCCGGTCGTCGTCGCGGGTGGCCGGCAGGTACACGGTCTCGAGCATGTCGAGGTATCGCTGCTCGGCCGGGCGGACCGCGTCCCGCACGGTCTCCGCGACCCGCTCTCGCGCGTCGTCGTCGGCAACGCGGGCGGCGCCCACCACCACGGCGTCCTCGAGCGGCACGGCCAGCATGCCGCGCATCTGCTCGATCGTCCGGGCGGCGACGATTCGGCTCACGGTCAGCCCGGACGCCACGCCCTCGCGGGCGATCTCGCCGATCGCGTCCAGGTACGCCGGGTACGCGCGCAGGCGGGCGAGCAGCGTCTCGAGGCCCTCGGGCGTCTCCGCCGGCTGCCAGCCCACGACCTGGGGGAGCAGCTGCTGAGGGCCGTCCATGTGGTTCACCGCGCGGAGCTCGTGGACTCCCAGCTCCTCCTCGCGGGCGGCGAGGTCCGCGGCGATCACGAGCATGTCGCGCGTGATCCGGTCCTCGACCCCGAGCGCGGCCTCCGGCACCGCGCGCGCCTCCGCGACAGCCCGGTCCAGGCGGCTCCGAACCGCGGCGCGCCCGGCCGCGGACGGGTCCTCGAGCCGGTCGTCGAACCGGTGGTCGCCGTACATCGTGGCGACGGTCGGCTGGAGGGCGAGCAGGTCCTCCCAGAGGCTGGCGGCGACGGCATCGATGGCGGTGGGCTCGGTCATGGTTTCTCCCGGCGCGGCGCGGGCGCAGGCGGGCAAGCCCGCTCGGCGGGCGCGAGACTGCGGTCTAGGGTACCCGGCGCCGCGGCCTGTCGGGGCCGCCGTGGCGGGGCTGCCGGGTCGCCCCCGAGCGCGGGCGAGGGGTGTCGGAGGGGCCGGCGGTCCTAGCCCCCGAACAGCGACAGCTGGTCGCCCGTCCGCTCGATCGCCGGGTCGAGGCCGAGGAGCGGCTCCAGGTCGGCGAGGCCCACCGCGTCGCGGGCGATCCACTCCCGCAGGTGGTCGGCCTTCACCAGGTGCCAGCCGCCCTGCTCGAGCCCGGCGCGCAGGAGCGGCGATCGCTCCAGCTTGTAGCGGACCAGCTCGACCCGCTCGGGCAGCACCACGCAGAAGCGCACGACACGCTCGTCGGGGGCCATGCGCGCGTGGCGCCGGAGCACCGGGTCGCCCAGCATGGCAGTCCACTCCACCTCCCACAGGAACGCCATCCGGCCGCGCACGTACCAGATGACGTCCACGTCCTCGAGGTCCTCCGCGCGGAGCCGGCCCAGGTACGGCGGGCCGGCGGCCTCGCGCGCGTCCAGTCGCGAGGCGAGCGTGTCACGACCCGCCCGGCGGGACTGCTGGCGCGAGCCGACCCAGCACGAGAACCCCAGCCGGTGGCCGAGGTCCACCAGGCCCGCGAGCAGGTCCGTGTGCTCCTGGCTCCGCTTGGCGAGGTCGTCCGCGGTGCGCAGGGTGTCGGGCGTGCTCGCGATGCTGCGGTAGCTCTCGAGGCAGGCGCGGACCAGCCCCTCCTCGGGCACGTCTGGGCCGGTGAACAGGCTGCCCACGCGCTCGAGGAAGGCCGACTCGGACATCGGCCCGGCCGTCGCGAGCAGGCTGAACACGGCCCACTCGACGCGGTCGGCGAGGGGCACGGACGCGGCCTCGCGGTCCGCGCGACCGGCGAGCCACCAGCGCTCGTCCTCCAGCCGGTCGAGGCGGCGGCCCGCTGCCCCCTCCAGCGCGTCACGGACGAGGCCGAGCAGCCGTTCCACCTGGTCGGCTGGAATTGGCGCCGGAGCATCGGCCACGCGATCCTCCGCCGGCCCCGACGGGGCCGGACCATCGGTGGCGCTCGGCCCGGCCTCGACGCCAGCAGGCGGGCGGACGAGGCGCCGGAGATGGCCGGCACGGTCGAGGCCCACCAGGATCTCGCCGAGCAGCCCGCCGAAGCTCACTGGCTCGCCGCGCAGCCTGAGCACCTCCACCGCGGCGTCAACCACGGCCCGGGCGGCCTCGTCGGCGGCAAACGGCCCGGCGGCCGATACGGGGCGCCCCGTCGCGGGGGGCGTGCCGTGGGGGCCGGCGGCCGGGGTGAGCGGCCCGCCGGTCGGCCCCAGGGCCACGTTCGCCCGGGTCCGAGGGCCACCCCCCGGGGCCTGCGAGCCGGGCGGCGCGAACTCCACCACGCCCGCCGTGTCGCCCCCGGGCTCGGCGAGGCGAGCGGCGGTCAGGCGATAGCCGGCACTGATCCCGCCCAGGGCGGTCGCCACCAGCGACTCGGCCCCCTCGCCCTCGAGCAGCAGCATCGTGCGCGCATCCCGGGCCAGCGCCGGCGCCACGCCCCGGAGCGAACGGGCGATGGCCGCCGCCTGCCACGACCACGTGGGCTTGACCGGCGGGCCGAACAGCGGCTCGAGCGGGAGCGTTGCCGCCGCGTCTCGGCCCAGGGCCCAGCCGGTGCCGTGATAGGCCCACGCGAGCCGCTCCGCGGCGGGACGGAGCGGCACCACGCCCAGGACGAGGCGCACCCGAGGCCGGATGCCCGTCCCCGCGAGGTGCTCCATCTCCATCTCGATGGCGCCCAGCCCGGCCGGCGTGTCCTGCCGCAGCACCGCCGTGGCCGCGCCCTCGTCGAGGCTCCGCAGGTCGTCGCCCATGCGGGCCGCCACCGGGCCCCACGCCGCGCCCTCGAGGCGCTGGACGAAGCCGCGGACCGTCCGGATGCCATCCTCGAACGCCACCCACGGGTTCCGCTCCCGCCAGGTGGTCCCGCCCGGCGCCTTGACGTGCCCGCCCGCGATCCGGAGCGGGGCTGTCCGCCCGCCGGAAATCGCCAGCCGACTCGAAGGCGCCACGGCCCCGAGCACCGCCAGCCGCAGTGCCGACTCGATCGAGCGCGCCCGAAGGTCGCCCTCGACCCGCTCCAGGATCGCCGCGAGCGCGGCCAGCTGCCGCGGTGTGTGCAGGTCCAGCAGCTCGTCGGGCAGGCCGTCGAACCCGTCGAGGGTCGGGAACCGGTCCCGGAGCATGGGGCGGCAGCCGTCGTCGTCCGGGTCCAGCGCCCGGGCCATGTCCGCCTCGTCGAGCGGGGCCTGGCGGGTCTCGCCGCCGCCCAGCTGGTCCCGACAGACCGGGCAGCGGTAGTGCTTGCGGGTGGGGCGCGGCCGGGCCGGGCGGCCGTCCTCGCCGGCGCCCTCGACCGTCCAGGTGACCTCGTCGAGGATCACCGGCCGGTCGCAGGTGGCGCACCGGCTGGCAAAGCGGTTGGTGATCCAGGCCTTGAGGCTCGTCTCGCGACGGGCGGAGGCGGCCAGGGCCCCGACGGCCGCGTCGAGGTGCCGCAGATCCGGCGGCCGAAGCACCACCTCGGCCAGCAGGCGGTCGAGCGCGGTGGCCTCCAGGGTGACGGCACGCCGCTGGCGGTCGATGGCCGCCCGCGCGACCCAGCCGCCGCGGCCGAACGGGTCGAGCACGATGTCGCCCGGGGCCGACGCGGCCTCGAGTCGCGCGGCGATCAGCGCAGGGGGAGGCGGCGGGGCGAGCCGCTCCCAGGCCGGGAGCGAGAAGCCCGGATCGGCGCGAAGGAGGAGCGAGCGTCCCGCCATGGCGGGATTGTCGCAGACGGATCGGCGCGCTGTTCCCGACCGGCCGGCGACGCGACGCGGCGGCCGTGTGCCCGGGCCAGCGCCTCCCGCCTACGGCTCCTCGAGCTCGTCCGTCTCCTCGACGAACGCCTCGTCGGTGGTCTCCTCGGGCGGCAGCACGCGGTCGAGGTTCTCGATCTCCTCGTCCTCGATGTCGTCCTCGAGGTCGTCCTCGAGCTCCTCGTCCTCGCGGAGCAGCGTGCCCTTGGTGTAGGGACGCAGGTCGGTGGACTTGGCCGCGGTCGGGAAGCTGACCTTGCCGTAGTTGCGCGGGTCCTGGAACACCTCGCGGATGATCAGGCGGACGTCTTTGTCGCCGAGGCTGGTGACGCCGGCGAGGTACTTGTTGCCGTCCGCGAGGAGCTTGAGCAGGCGGGCGGCCACCCGCGGCTCGACCACGCCGATCCGGATGCCGTTGCTGATGGCGATCAGCCGATTGCCCTGCGGCAGGAGCTCCACCGCGTCGCCCGGGTTGACCTGCGCCAGCTCGGCCGAGCGGGCGAGGTTCGTGAGGTGCGCGAAGCCGGTCTTGCCGGTCTCCTCCACGAAGATGCTCACCGGGGCCTTGCTGCCGGGCCGGGCGGACACGGTCTTCTCGCCCGCCTCGACGAGGAGCACCTTGAGCCGCTCGATATTGCGCTCGGCAATGCGGTTGGTCGGGTCCAGCTGCAGCGCCCTGACGTAGTGCTCGCGCGCGCTCCCCAGCTCGCCCTGCTCCCAGAGCGCCTTGGCGAGACGGTTCTCGGCCTCCGAGTCCGGGCCAAGGTCCAGCAGGCGGCGGTTGGTCTCGGCCGCTTCGGCCCAGTGGGCATCGCTGGCCTGGCTGATCGCCTGCTCCGCGAGCTGGCGCTTGAGCCGCGTCTGGCCGGCGGGCGTCTGGGCAGCGGCGTCGACTTCGGGAAACGTCACGGGTGCGGTCGTCCTTTCGGGTCCATGAGAGCCGCGGCGGGCCGGCGCGCCGAAGGCGGGCGCGCCGACAACGCTGGTCGCGGGCATGCGTTTCTAGCACCCTCTCGACGTCGCGTCAAACAGCGGGCGGGCGTGAGCCACGTAACGTCCCCGGCGGGGACGCGCGGGTCGGGATCCGTGCGCCGGCCCGGCCGCCAGCCGGCCCTACTGCGGGACGCGCGTGTTCCAGGCGACCACGACCACCGCCAGGATCGCCAGCAGCACCATCTCGATGACGAAGCGCCGCTCGCGCCGGCGGGCCGGGGCGGAGCCGTGCTGGGCGTCCCACAGGTAGAACACCAGGGTGAGCACGGCCGGCCCCACGAGCCGCGGCAGGTCGATGGCGCGGATCAGGCCGGCAGCGATCGCCGTGACCAGGGCATAGGTGGCGGCGGACCGCACGATCTCCACGGGCTGGCCGAAGCGGAGCTCGGCGAGACGCCAGCCGACGACGAGGGCGGCGAGGGCATCCAGCGCCGCGAGCACTGCCAGCGGGCCCTGGGCCATCGAGGACGAGCCGGTCACCGGAGTGCCGGCCGGCTCGGGCATGCCGCCCGGCACCAGGGCTGCCGCGCCGGTGAAGGCGACGAACGCGGTCACCACGGCCGCCACCAGGACCCGGGCCCGGTCCCCGTCGGACACCACGCTTGGCTGGGCAAGGATCCCAGTCTCGAGCGCGAGCACCTGGTCGAGCACCACCGCGAGGGCCAGCAGGCCCGCGGGCAGCCACAGCCCGACGGGGATGAGGTGCGCCGCAGCCGCGGCGCCGCCGGCCAGCACGGCCGCCAGGAGGAGCGGCGGCAGCCGGCCGACCACCCCGTCACCCAAACGGCCAACCGTCCCGAGACCCGCGGCAACCAGCGCCGCCGGCACCAGCACGGCCGCGGCGGCGGCACCGGATTGCCCCGCCGCGGCGGCGAGCGCGACCATCAGCGTGGCCACCAGGACGAGGTCTCGTCGGTGGGCCGGCGAGGTCAGATCGGGCGCGTGCACGGCGCGATGGTACGGGACGTGGGCTGCGCGGGTCTCGGCAGGCGCGCTACACGCGGGCCGGCTTGGCCGCAACCCAGGCGAGGAGCTCGTCGAGCGGCCTCGTGTTGAGCACGTTGTCGGGCGTGGCCCACGCGCGGCGTGCCTGGTCCACGCCCCACCGGAGATGCTCGAGCTCCTCCACGCGGTGGGCGTCGGAGTCCACCGCGAGCAGGCAGCCGGCACCCACGGCGCGGCGGGCGCGCTCGGGCGCCAGATCGAGCCGCGGCGGCGAGCCGTTGATCTCGAGAGCGGTCCCGGTCCGAGCCGCCTCGGCGAAGATCCGGTCCCAGTCCAGGTCAAGGTCAGGACGCTCGCCGATCAGGCGCCCGGCCGGGTGGGCAATCACGTCCACGTGCGGGCTGCGGATGGCCGCGAGCGTCCGCCGCGTCAGCTCCTCGCGCGTCTGGCGCCGCGCCACGTGCACCGAGGCCACCACCAGGTCGAAGCGAGCGAGCAGGTCGTCGTCGTAGTCGAGCGTGGCGTCGGCGCGGATCTCGAGCTCGCAGCCATGGAGCAGCCGGAAGCCCGGCACCGCGCCCGCCGGCGCCGCCCCGGC
>JAKAHL010000300.1 GCA_021815005.1 Chloroflexota bacterium | reverse complement strand
CTGGCGGCCGTGGCGCCGGGCCCGGAGGAGGCCGAGAGGCTCCGCCCCACGCCGGTCGAGCGCGAGCGGTTCGCGGAGGAGACCAAGCTCGAGCGCCGGTAGGCCGGTAGGCCGGCCGCGCCGGCCAGACCGGCGGCCAGCCCGGCGGCGGCTCGGTGCTCCGGGCAGGCCGAACTGGGCCAGACCGGCGGCCCGGCGTCGGGCTTGGCCCGGCAACCTCGCCACCGGGGCCCGCCGCCACGCGGCCGCTGGACGCTACGGGCGACGCCGCTTCCGGTCGGCGAGCACCTCGCGCGCCGCGTTCTGCCCCGGGGCGCCCGTGACGCCGCCGCCCGGGTGGGCGCCCGAGCCGGCCAGGTACAGGCCGCTGACCGGCATCCGGTAACGGGACCAGCCCAGCAGCGGCCGCCACAGCCAGAACGAGTCGAGCGCCGGCTCGGCGTGCATCGGGTGGCCGCCGACGAGGCCGTACTCGCGCTCGAGGTCGGCCGGCGTCAGCACGTGGCGCGCCGTGACCCGCGCCGAGATGCCCGGCGCCACGCGCTCGAGCGACCGCAGCACCGCGTCGCCCACCTCGTCGCGCCGCGCCTCCCAGTCGGCCGCGGCCAGGCCGCTGGGCATCCACTGGGCCAGCACGCTCATGACGTGCGTGCCCTGCCGGGCGCTCGCCACCAGCGAGGGGTCCACCAGCGAGGGGATCGTCGCCTCCAGGATCGGCTCGTCCGCGAGCCGCCCGTACTTGGCCGCGTCGAAGGCGCGCTCCATCGCGTCGATCGAGGTGGCGCCGATCTGGATCCGGCCGCGGAGCAGGCGCGCGTCACCGGCCGCCGCCGGGAACGTCGGCAGCCCGTCGAGCACCAGGTTCACCTTGGCGGACACGGCCGGGGTCCGGATGTTGCCGGCCCGCCAGCGCATGCTCGGGCCGACGGTGACGGGATCGACCATCGAGGTCAGCAGGCGCTTCGGGCCGAGGCCGGACACGACGGCCGGAGCCGCGATCTCCTCGCCCGACTCGAGCACGACGCCGGTGACGACGCCGTCGTCGGTTGACACCGACGCCACGCGCGCACCGGTCCGGATCTCGGCGCCGGCGACCTTGGCGGCCGACGCGAGCGCCTCGGACACGGCCGACGGGCCGCCCCTGGCGAACACCGTCTCGCCCGAGCCGCCGCCGTCGTTGCCGGCGGCGTCCGCCAGGAGGACCGCGGTGCTGCCCGCGGACCACGGCCCCATCGCCGTGTGCCGGACGCCGCGCCAGGCCGTCGTCGCGCGAATCGCGTCGGTGGTGAACGACTCGGCCACGAAGTCCGCGACCGCCATGGGCAGGACGCGCAGGATCGCCCGCGCGTCGTCGCGGCCCATCCCGCGGAAGGCCCGGGCGAGGCGCAGCCCCATGAGGGCGTCGCCCGCGCCGGGGCCCGCGATGTCGGGCGGGGTCTGCTCCCCGATGTCCGCGAGGAACCGGGAGAGCGCGCGCACCCGCCGGTCGAACTCCACGAACGCGGTGGCGTCGCGGTCGGACCAGGCGCGGAGGCCGTCCACGGTGCGGCCGAGATCGGCCCACAGCGTCACCGCCCGGCCGTCCGGCTGCGGGGCGAAGACGCGGACCTCGGGGGCGACGAGCGCCAGGCCGTGCCCGGCGAGGCCCAGCTCACGGGCCACGGAGGGTCGCAGCCGGCCGACCGTGTGCGCCAGCGCGGGCCCGCGGACGCCGGGCGCCAGCTCCTCGGTGACGGCCGCGCCGCCCACCCGGTGGCGGGTCTCGAGGACTAGGACGCGCTGGCCGCCACGGGCGAGGTAGGCCGCAGCCGTGAGCCCGTTGTGGCCGGCGCCGATGACGATGACGTCGTGGGCGTTGGTGTTCGCGGTCATCGTCAGGCCACCTTCCGGCCGCGGGCCTTGAGGACCTCGAGCGCGGCCAGCCGCCCGTTGGCGCCCATCAGGCCGCCGCCGGGATGCGTGGACGAGCCCGACAGGTACAGGTTCTGGACGGGCGTCCTGAAGCGGGCGTAGCCGGGGACCGGCCGGTTGAAGAACAGCTGCTCGAGCGACAGCTCGCCCTGGAAGATGTTCCCCTCCGTCAGGCCCATGGTCCGCTCGATGTCGAGCGGGGTCAGGACCTGGCGGCCGACGATGATGTCCCGGATGTTGGGCGCGAACTCCGCGATCCGGTCGATCACGGCGTCGCCGAAGGCCTCGCGCTGGTCGTCCCAGGTGCCGAGCTCGGGTGCCAGCCGGTACGGCGCGTACTGGACGAAGCAGCTGATGACGTGCTTGCCCGGGGGCGCCATCTGCGGGTCCACCAGCGTCGGGATGACCATGTCGACGTACGGCCGGCGGCTGAACCGGCCGTACTTCGCGTCGTCGTAGGCCTGCTCCATCTCGATCGTGTTGGGGCTGAGCGAGATCGCGCCGCGCAGGTGCTCGCCCTCGCCGGGGAGGCAGGTGAAGTCGGGCAGGCGGTCCACCGCCAGGTTGACCTTGCCGGAGCTGCCTCGGAACTTGAACCGCCGTACCTCCTGCTCGAACTGCGGGTCGAGCGAGCCGGGCTCGAGCAGGTCGAGGAACGTCACCTTGGCGTCGGCCGAGCTGAGGACGACCGAGGCCTCGATCTCCTCGCCGTTCTCGAGCGCGACGCCGGTGGCGCGACCGAACTTGACGACGATCCGCGCGACGGGCGCCTCGGTCCGGATCTCGGCGCCCAGCGCCTGGGCCGCGCGGGCGATGCTGTACGAGAAGATCGGAA
>JAKAHL010000299.1 GCA_021815005.1 Chloroflexota bacterium | reverse complement strand
CGCCAGCGCGCCGCTGGCCCGCAGGTGGGCCACCTCGTCGGGGGCGAGCGGCCCGGGTGCCAGGCGGGTGGCCCCGAGCAGGACCCCCACGAGGGTCCCGTCCGCGCCCAGGGGCACCACCAGGTGGGCGCGTGCCCCGCGCGCGGCCAGCTCTGCGGGGCCGCTCGGCAAGGTCGGCAGTTGACCGAGGGGGACCCGCTGCACCCCCTGGGCCGCCAGCGCACGGAGCGCCGACGCCGCCTCGGGCGGGATCAGCGGCGGCAGGGTGGCGGTCCCGGGCGCGGTCCAGACCGCCAGGCGCTGGGTGGTCGCGGCGTCGAAGAGGTAGATTGCCGCCGCCACGAGCGGTGTGGTCCGGGCGAACTCCGCGAGCAGGACCTCGGCGGCGGCCGCGGCGGAGGTGGCCCCCGTGGTCGCCTCGGCCACCGCCTGCAGGTCGGCCAGCTCGGCGGCCCGCTGCGCGGCCAGGGCGTGCTCGGCGCTCACCTCGTGGAGCGTCACCACCAGGCCCTCGTCGGGACTCGCGGCCCGCAGCGGGCGGACCCGGACCTCCAGCACGCGCCGGGTGCCCCCCGGGCCCGCCAGCTCCACCCCCCGCGCCGGCGGCAGGGTACCGGCCGCGATGGCCGACTCGACCCGCTCGCGGATCTGGGCCAGTTCGGGCCGGGCGGCCAGCCCGACTAGCTCGGCGATCGCATCGGGGGTGCGCCCGAGGAGTGCGGCCCGCGTCTGGCCCAGCAGCGCCTCGGCGGCGGCGTTGCAGCGCACGAGCCGCAGGCTGCCGTCGAAGACCAGGATCCCCTCGGCAGCGGCCTCAAGGGTCTCGGCCAGGCGGGCCTCGGCGGCCTGCCGGAGCGCCGTGGTGCGTGCTGCCAGGACCGCCTGGTGGGCGGCCTGCCAGGAGCGCTGGGTGTGGTCGCTGGCCCAGCCCACCACGCCGCCCGCGCCGACGTAGGCGGTCAGGCGGATGGCCCAACCCCACTGGCCCAGGATGCTCACCGAGGCGGCGGTGCTGTCGGGCATCAGGGGGCCGAGGAGCAGCCCCGCCGCCAGGCCCGCCAGGAGACCGCCCCAGAGGCCGCCGCCCAGGGCGCCCAGGGCGATCCCGAGATAGGCGAGATGGACGAGCGGGTTGGGGGCCCCGCCGGTTTGGCGCACCAGCGCGTACACCGCGAGGAGCTCGAGGGCGGCCCCGCCGAGCCGCAGCCAGCGGCGCCCCCGGACCGTCATCGGCAGGCGCGTGGCCTGCCACACGCGCTCGGTCGCCATCGCCCTCTCAGGGTATCGGCTCGGTCCGGTCCGGCCATGGCCCGCCTGGGCCAGCTCCGCGCCGCCATCGGTACCGGGTCGGCCCGGTCTCGCCCGCCGCGCGGCGGCGGTGCCGACCTGCGGGCCTGCACCTGCCCGGTCGGGTAGTCTGGAGCGGCCCAGATCGGGCCATCTGGCAGACTTCCACCACCCCGCCCGAGATCCCACACTGGGTCGCCGGTGCGGGACAGGATCGCGCACGGAGCAGCCCCCATGTCGCGCCGCGGACCGCGGGCCAACGGCCCGCCGGGAGCCGCTGGCGGCACCGCCGGCGGCCAGGACCTCTGGACCTCGCGTGGCCTCGCCGAGGTCGTGCTCGACCACCTCCACGACGCGGTCTTTGCCACCGACCCCGAGAACCGCGTCACGTTCTGGGGTCCCTCGGCGGCGCAGATGTTCGGCTACACCTCGGACGAGGCGCTGGGCCGGCCGTTCGGCGAGCTGCTCCCCTATCGCATGGCCGCCGAGGGCGACGAGGCGGCCTTCGTCGCGGCGCGGCGGGCCGGGCGGACCTGGCGCGGCGCGGGCAGCGTGCGCCTGCGCGACGGCACCGAACGCTGGATCGAGTCGACGGTGCAGCCTCTCTTCGTCGCGGGCCAGCTCTTGGGGAGCGTCTCGGTCAGCCGAGACATGACCGCCGTGCAGGCGGCAGCGCAGCAGCTCCGCGAGCGCGAGCGCTTCCTCGACGCCGTGCTCGAGATGATGGGCACCATCGTCAGCGTGCTCGATGCCCAGGGCCGCATCGTGCGTCTCAACCGCGCGGCCCTAGAGGTGAGCGGGCGCGCGCTCAGCGAGCTGGTCGGCCGGCCGTTCTGGGAGGTGCTCGTGCCACCCGCGGAGGCAGCGGCTGTGCGTGCCAAGTTCGCCCGCCTGACCGCCGGCGAGGCCCCCGGCATCACCGAGAACCATTGGGTGAGCGCGTCCGGCGAGGAGCGGCTCATCCGCTGGTCCAATGCCTGTCTCACCGACGGGGCGGGGGTGGTGACCCACGTGATCGGGGCGGGGATCGACGTCACCGAGCAGCGGCGCACCCGCGATGTGCTGGACGGGATCGCCGCGGTGGGCGCGCTGCTGGCCCGCCACGGACCGACCGAGGCGGCCCTCGACGCCGTGGTCGAGCGCTTGGGCACCCTGCTGGGCCAGCGCTTCGTCACCCTCATCCTCCGCGAGGGGGAGCGCTGGCGCCTGGGGGCGCACCGCGGGTATGGGTCGCTGCCGCCGCAGTTCGATCCGGCGCGCGGCGTCATCGGGCGCGTGATCCGCACCGGCCTGCCCGCGCTCGTGACCGACGTGCGCGCCGATCCCGACTACGTGGAAGACGATCCCCGCGTGCGCAGCGAACTGTGCGTGCCGTTGCAGGCGGAGGGCGACACGCTGGGCGTGCTGGATCTCGAGGCGGGGGCCGAGGCCCCCTTGCGCGAGGACGACCTGCGCCTGGCGCTG
>JAKAHL010000298.1 GCA_021815005.1 Chloroflexota bacterium | reverse complement strand
GCAGGCGTCGCCTTGCCGGCGGGCAGCTGCAGGGTCAGCACGACTCGGATCTTCTTGGCCACGGACTCGCTGCCTCTCGGTTAGAGCTTCTCGACTTGGAGGAAGTCGAGCTCGACCGGCGTCTCGCGGCCGAAGATGCTCACGAGCACCTTGACCTTGTTCCGCTCGGGGTTGACCTCGTCCACCGTCCCGATGAACTCGGCGAAGGGGCCGTCCGTGACGCGCACGCTCTGGCCCTTGGTGAATGCGACGCGGTACTTGGGCGCCTCCACGCCCATCTGCCGCAGGATCTGTTTGACCTCGTGCTCGGCGAGCGGGACGGGTTCGCTGCGAGTCCCCGGGATGTTGCCGCCCCCCACGAAGCTCGTCACGCCGGGCGTGTTGCGGACCACGAACCAGGACTCGGGGTCGAGGATCATCTCCACTAGGACGTAGCCCGGATAGACCTTCTTCTGGACCGTGTGGCGCTGCCCCTGACGGATCTCGATCTCGTCCTCCATCGGGACGAGCACTTGGAAGATCCGATCCTCCATGCCCATCGACTCGATGCGGTGCTCGAGGTTGGCTTTCACTTTGTTCTCGTAGCCCGAGTACGTGTGGATCACGTACCAGTGTTTCTCGGGACGGACGGGCGCGTCGGAGCCGGACATGGTCACGCGGTCAGGAACTGGACGACCTGCGCGAACAGGACGTCGAACACGGTGATGTAGAGGCCGATCGCGGCGCTGATCACCAACACGAGCACGGTGAGGTTGCGTGTCTGCTCGCGCGTCGGCCAGGTGACTTTCTTCAATTCGGACCACGCTTCGTCGATGAAGCGTCGGATGCGGTCCACGGGCGGCAATGTCCCTCTCGATCTCTGGGCGAACGTGGCAGGCGCGGCCGGACTCGAACCGACAACCACTGGTTTTGGAGACCAGAGCTCTACCAATTGAGCTACGCGCCTGTGCCGATCCCCCTATTTCGCCTCGCGGTGCAGCGTGTGCCGCCGGCAGCGCGGGCAGTACTTGCGGAGCTCGATGCGCCCCGGGTCGTTCTTCTTGTTCTTCTCGGTCGTGTACGTGCGCTCCTTGCACTCCGTGCAGGCGAGCTGGATGACCGGCCGGTTCTCAACCTTCGCCATGCCCTACTCCGTGATGCTGGTGATCGCGCCGGCGCCCACGGTGTGGCCGCCCTCGCGGATGGCGAAGCGCTGCCCGGTCTCGAGCGCGATGGGGGTGATGAGCTCGACCTGCATCTCGACGTTGTCGCCGGGCATCACCATCTCGGTCCCCTCGGGCAGGCGGATGGCGCCCGTCACGTCGGTGGTGCGCAGGTAGAACTGCGGGCGGTAGCCGTTGTAGAAGGGGGTGTGGCGGCCGCCCTCCTCGCGCGTCAGCACGTAGACCTGGGCGGCGAAGCGCGTGTGGGGCTTGATCGAGCCGGGCTTGGCGAGCACCTGGCCGCGCTCGATCTCGTCGCGCTCGACGCCGCGCAAGAGGCAGCCGATGTTGTCGCCGGCGCGGCCCTCGTCCAAGAGCTTCTTGAACATCTCGACGCCGGTCACCACCACCTTGCGGGTGGGGCGGATGCCGACGATCTCGACCTCGTCGCCCACCTTGACCACGCCGCGCTCGACGCGGCCGGTGGCCACCGTGCCGCGGCCCTTGATGCCGAAGACGTCCTCGACCGGCATCAGGAAGGGCTTGTCGATCGCGCGCTCGGGGGTCGGGATGTAGGAGTCGATCGCGTCGAGCAGCTCCTGGATGCAGGCGTAGGCGGGATCGGCCGGATCGGGCGGCGCCTCGAGGGCCTTGAGCGCCGAGCCGCGGATGACCGGCAGCTCGTCGCCTGGGAACTGGTACTTCGTGAGCAGCTCGCGCACCTCGAGCTCGACGAGCTCCAAGAGCTCGGGATCATCGACCGCGTCGACCTTGTTGAGGAAGACGATGATGTAGGGCACCTCGACCTGGCGCGCCAAGAGGATGTGCTCGCGCGTCTGGGGCATCGGCCCGTCGGTGGCGGCCACCACCAAGATCGCGCCGTCCATCTGCGCGGCGCCCGTGATCATGTTCTTGATGTAGTCGGCGTGCCCGGGGCAGTCGACGTGGGCGTAGTGGCGGTGCGCGGTCTCGTACTCCACGTGGGCGATCGCGATCGTGATGCCGCGCTCGCGCTCCTCAGGGGCGTTGTCGATCGTGTCGAAGGCGCGGTACTCCGCCTCGCCCTTGAGCGAGAGGTACTTCGTGATGGCCGCGGTCAGCGTCGTCTTGCCGTGGTCGATGTGACCGATCGTGCCGACGTTGACGTGGGGCTTGGTGCGCTCGAACTTCTTCTTGGCCATCGCGGCGCTATCGACTCCTCAGGTTGCGGACCGATCCGCTCAGAATGGGGCTGGAGCCCACAATCGGATTTGAACCGATGACCTCTTCCTTACCAAGGAAGTGCTCTGCCGACTGAGCTATGTGGGCCCGCAGGGAGAATGGCTGGTGGGCAGGAGAGGAATCGAACCTCTACAGCCGAAGGCGGCTGATTTACAGTCAGCTGAGCTCACCACCTGCTCAACCTACCCACGGTCGACTGCGTTCCCGGGAGCTTCCCCGGCGTGGTGAAGAGGTCGAACGCAGTGCTCCTCTTCGAATGGAGCCGACGACGGGACTCGAACCCGGAACCCGCGGTTTACAAAACCGCCGCTCTGCCAATTGAGCTACGTCGGCACGCGAGGCAGGAATCTATCGCAGGAAGGCTCCGCCCGCAACGCGTATGGTACCGG
>JAKAHL010000024.1 GCA_021815005.1 Chloroflexota bacterium | reverse complement strand
CCGCCGGCCGCGTCGCCGTCAGGCGGCTGACCCCGGCCCGGGCCCATCCCGGGCGACCGGCGTGCCCGGGTGAGGACGGATCCGCCGCCGACCCTTGTCCCGCGCCCACACGGACACGCGCACGGCGGGGCGGGCGCGGCTCGGCGTCATTGGCCCGTGGGCGGCGGGTTCGGCCGGCGGGCGGGGCGCTTTGGACAGACCCAGGCCGGTGGGTCGGGCCGATACGGCCGTCGAGACGGGTTTCCCGCCCCCCCCGATGACGCCAGCGCATCAAACCCCCAGTGGGATCGCGGCTCGCCGGACGTTTGATGCGGCGGGCTCATCGCTTTGGCGCGGCGATGCGCACGGTGCATCGCTGACGGCTCGAAGAGGGCGCGTGGCCTGGGTTTGATGCGCGCGGGGCATCGCCGGGGCGCCGCGATGGCGGGCGGGCGGCCGACGCGCACAGCCCGAGGGGATCAGCCCCCGCCTCGGGGCCCCGTCCCCTCCGCCACGCGAACCTCGACGATGCGCCGCACGAGCGCCTCGGGGAGCGGCTGGTCCAGACCGAAGCGGATCGTCGCCTTCTCGGTCAGATGGGGCGCGAGGTCGGCGCCCAGCGCCTCGCGAACCATCGTGCTGGCGGGGTACAGAGCGCAGTGCCCCGTGTGCCCCGCGTACGAGAGCAGCAGCTTGCCGCGCAGCCGGAACCCGGGCATCCGGTAGTAGATGCCCTCGGTCGCCTCGGGGCACGCCTCGCGAGCGAGGGCGCGCACTCGGCGCAGCATCCCCTGCTGGGGCTCGGGGAGCCCGGCGAGGTAGGCGTCGACGGCGGCGGGGTCGTCCATGGGCGCCCTAGTCGGGCCGGCCGACGCTGTCGCCCGCTGCGGCCACCAGCCGCGCCACCACGGCCTGGGTCAACGCCCAGGACCGCAGCGGATCCCGCGGCAGCCGGATCCGGACCTGGTTGGACGCGAACGTCATGTCGCCGGGCCGCACGCCCGGCAGCGGCGCCGCCCCGCCCGCGGCCCCCGGCGCCAGCAGCTGCATCGCCGTCGCCCGGGACAGCTGCGCCCCGAACCGCACCACCAGCCAGCCCTCCTCGCGCGCGAGGCTCGCCACGCCCGCCGACTCGGCCGACAGCCGCAGCTCGGCCACCTCCACCAGCCGCAGCACCGGCAGCGGCATCGGGCCGAAGCGGTCGGTCACCTCCTGGCGGAACGCGGCCACGTCGCCCGTGGTGCGGGCCCGCGCCAGGCGCCGGTAGAGCTCCAGCTTCTGCGCCTCGTCGCCCACGTACGAGTCCGGCAGGTGCGCGTCCAACGGCAGGTCCACCACGGCCTGGGGCACCTCGCGGACGGCGTCGCGGTGCTCGCGGCGCGCCTTCGCCTCCTCCACCGCCTCCGCCAGCAGGCGCGAGTACAGGTCGAAGCCCACCGAGGCCATGAACCCGCTCTGCTCGCCGCCCAGGATGTTGCCCGCGCCCCGGATCTCCAGGTCCGCCAGCGCGATCTGGAAGCCCGCGCCCAGCTCGGACGCGTTGAAGATGGCCTGCAGGCGCTTGCGGGCCTCCTCGCTCATCCGCTCGCGGCGGCGGTAGAGGAGATACGCGTAGGCCCGGCGCGACGACCGTCCCACGCGGCCGCGGAGCTGGTAGAGCTGGGCCAGGCCCAGCGTGTCCGCGCGGTCGATCACGATCGTGTTGGCGTTGGGGATGTCCAGGCCCGACTCGATGATGGTCGTGGACACCAGCACGTCGGCCTCGCCCGCGGCGAACGTGAGCATCACCTTCTCCAGCGCGCCCTCGGCCATCTGCCCGTGGCCCACGACCATCCGCGCGCCCGGCAGCAGCCGCCGCAACTGGTCGGCCTGCGCCTCGATGGTCTCGACGCGGTTGTGCACGTAGAACACCTGCCCGCCGCGGTCGAGCTCGCGCAGGATGGCGTCGCGGACCAGGCCGGCCGACGCCTCGGCGACGCGCGTCTGGATAGGCAGCCGGTCCTCGGGCGGCGTCTCGATCACCGACAGGTCGCGGATCCCCGCCAGCGCCAGGTTGAGCGTGCGCGGGATCGGCGTCGCGGACAGCGTCAGCACGTCCACCGAGGACCGCAGGTGCTTGAGCCGCTCCTTGGCGGCCACGCCGAAGCGCTGCTCCTCGTCCACCACCACCAGGCCCAGGTCGCGGAACGCGACGTCCTTGGACAGCAGCCGGTGCGTGCCGATGACGATGTCCACCGTGCCCGCGGCCAGCCCGGCCACGGTCGCCTCCTGCTCCTTCGCGGACACGAACCGCGACAGCAGCCTGACCGCCAGCGGGAAGGCCGCGAACCGCTGGCTGAACGTCTGGAAGTGCTGCCCGGCGAGGACCGTGGTGGGCACCAGCACGGCCACCTGCCGGCCGTCCTGGGTGGCCTTGAAGGCGGCCCGCAGCGCCACCTCGGTCTTGCCGTAGCCCACGTCGCCCACCACCAGCCGGTCCATCGGCCGCCGCGACTCCATGTCGGCCTTGACCTCGGCCGCGGCGCGCAGCTGGTCCGGCGTCTCCTCGTACGGGAACGACGCCTCCATCTCCATCTGCCAGGGCGAGTCCGGCGAGCACGCGAAGCCCTCGGCCGCCTCGCGCTTGGCGTACAGCGCGAGCAGCTCGTCGGCGAGGTCGCTGACCGCCTTGCGGACCCGCTGCTTGGTGCGGAGCCAGTCGGTCCCGCCGAGGCGCGACAGCGTCGGGTGCTCGCCGCCGGAGTAGCGGCTGACGCGGTTGATCTGCTCCACCGGGACGAAGATGCGGTCGCCGCCCTCGAACGAGAGCTCCAGGTAGTCGCGCTCCTCGCCCGCGGCGCCGCGCCGGAGCATCCGCTCGTAGCGCGCGATGCCGTGGTCGATGTGCACGACGAGGTCGCCGGGCGTCAGGCGCTCCAGAATGTCGCGCGGGACGATGCGTCGCATGGCCTTGGGCCGGCGGACGCGCACCGAGCCGAACAGCTCCCGGTCCGTGACCACGGCCAGCCCGTCCGGCCCGCCCGAGAACCCGCCGTTGAGGCTGCGCTCAACGAGGGCGATGGCGCCGGGCGGCGGGGCGGCCGAGACGCGGTGCACGATGCCCACCGCATGGCCGGCGTCAGCCAGCAGCTCCGCGAGGCGCGGGGCCTGGTCCGACGCGAGGATGACGCGGGCGCCCTCGCCGATCCAGTGCTCGACGCCGTCCACCAGCCGCTCGGTGCGGCCCGGCGGCAGCACCGGCTCGCGCCAGCCGAACAGGTCGCCGCTGGTGAGGCTCCGCGACGCGAACGCCATCCCGTCGGCCTCGGACGCGTCCGACTGCCAGGTGAGCTCGAGCGTGCGGGCGCCGTGGAGGCGTCGCTTCCAGTCGAGCGGCGACAGGTAGGCGGGCGGCCAGTCGCGCGGCAGCTCGCCCTGCTCGGTGAGCTCGCGCTGGCGTTCCTCCGCCTGGCGCCACAGGAAGTCGGCGGCGTCCGCGAGGTCGCCGGGCTCGTCGAGCACCAGCAGCGTTGCCGCGTCGAGGTGGTCGAGGCCGGTCGCCGGCGCCACGATCCGCGCCCAGACCTCCGCTGCGTCGCCCGCCCGGAGCGCGCGGCCGGCATGGGTCGGGTCGGCGCCCTCGGACGTCGCCTCGCCGGCAAACCGGGCGAGGTCGAGCGCGAGCCGCTCGGGCAGGTGCCGCGCCAGCCGCCCGAGCCTTGCCCGCAGCTCGTCGGCGCCGCCCCTGGGCAGCAGCAGCTCGGTGGCGGGAAGCAGGGCCACCTCGCGCACCTCGCCCACGCTCCGCTGGTCGGTGGGGTCGAAGGCGCGCATCGAGTCGATCTCGTCGCCGAACAGCTCGATGCGCACGGGCAGCGCAGCGGACGGCGGGAACAGGTCGAGAATGCCGCCGCGCCGGGCGAACTCGCCGCGACCCGCCACCTCGAGCACCGGCGCGTAGCCGAGGTCGAACAGCTCTGCGAGCAGCGCGTCGAGGCTCACGCGGGCGCCGGGCTTGAGCACGCGGGCGCGCTCGGGGATGTCCGCTGGGGCGATCGTCGCCTGGAGCAGCGCCTGGACGCTCGCGACGAGGATCCGCGCCCTCCCGCTCCGCCACGCCGCGAGCGCCGCCACGCGGGCCGCCGTCTCGTCGGGAACCAGCTCGGAGCGCTCGTAGGCGAGGGCGGTCCGGGGCTCGAGGACCGCCACCGCACTCGCGTCGCCCAGCCACGCGCCCAGCTCGTCGGCCACCCGGTCGCCGATCTCCGCGTCACGCGCGACCCAGCAGATCCGCTCCCCCGTCTCGGCCAGGGCAAGGGCCGCGGCAAGGTACGACTTCGCCCCGTGGGGGACCGACGTCAGCCCGACGTGCCGCCCGTGCATGCCGGGTGCCGCGCCGCCGCCCAGCCGCTCGCGCAGCGAGGCGAACGAGCCCGTGGCGTGGAGCAGCCCGGGCAGCACCGAGAGGTCCGGGGTGCGCCGCCCGGCACCGCGCTGTCGCGGGCCCTCGCCGCGAGGCGTGGCAGCGGGCCGAGGCGTGGCAGCGGGCCGAGGCGTGGCCCGGCCCGGGGCGGGGCCGTCGCCGGCTGGCCGGGCGGCCGGGTCGAGGAGCTCCACCTCCGCCTCGGCCGACACCCGATCGAGGTCCACGTCGCGCTCGGTCGCCTCGGCCGCGGCCCGGCGCTCGGCCCACTCGCGAGCGACCTTGTCCGCGAGCTTGCGCTCTTTGGTCGAGCGCCCGCGATAGGGGTTGGTCACCGGCGCCCGCCCGAGCCGGCCTCGTCGTCGGCGCCCGGCAGGATCTTGCGCCAGCCCGTCCTCGTGCGGCGGACCCCCTGACCGTCGGCCGGCCCGCCGGGCTCGCCGGGCGCAGGCGCGGATGGCCGGTCGCCGCCGGCCACATCGGGCCCGGCCGGGCTGCACTGCAGGTCGAACGCGTTGAAGCGGTTCGCGGCCTTGCTGGTTCCCTCGCGCGCCCAGGCCTCCACCGCCTCGGCCGCCGCGTCGAGCAGGATCGGCAGGCAGGCGCGCTCGTCGGGCGCGAAGCGCGACAGCACGTGGTCGATGGCGCCTCGGCCCGGCTCGCCGATCCCCACCCGCAGCCGGCTGAACCTCTCCGAGCCAAGCTCGTCGATGATCGAGCGGAGGCCGTTGTGGCCGCCGTGGCTGCCCGCCTCGCGGAAGCGCAGCTTGCCGAACGGCAGCGCGAAGTCGTCCGCCACCACCAGCACGTCCGCCATCGGCACGTGGCTGCGGGCCATCAGCTTGCGCACCGCGACGCCCGAGTCGTTCATGTAGGTCAGGGGCTTGGCGAGGACGAGGTCCATCCCCTTCCAGCGCAGCTCCAGAACCTCGCTGGCGTCCCGCTGGCGGCCGCGCCCCGCCCGCCCCGCCCGGTCGGCGATCCGGTCGAGCACCATCCAGCCGATGTTGTGGCGGGTCTCCGCGTACTGGCCGCCCGGGTTCCCCAGGCCGACGACGAGTTTCACGATGCGGCGCGATCTCCCTGGGCGATGACGGCTGCTCTGGCGTGGCGGCGGGTCGGGGCTGGCGGCTCCGGGCCCTGCCGGGGCACGCACGGCGAAGGGCCCCGGGACGGCGTCCGGCGGGGCTGCGCGGCCATGGTACCGCCCGGGCGCGGGGGAGCCGTCCGTCCGTGGCGTCGCCCAGCGGGGCGCACGGGCGGTACCGCCCGGACGGCGGTGTGACGCCCGGTAGCACGAACCACGTTCGTAAGCGGTAGAGGCACCGCCAGTCGCTCGAACGCCGGGCGGGCACGAGACGGACGACCGCGACCAAGCTAACCTGCCCGCCCGGACAACCCCGGACGACGCGACTCAGGCGAGGAGGCGCCGCTCCAAGTCGCGCATCGCCGCCTCCTCGGCCGGCTCGGCGTGATCCCAGCCGCAAATGTGCAGCGTGCCGTGGGCGACCAGCAGGCGGAGCTCGTCGCGAGCGTCCCACCGGACGTCACCGGTCTGCCCGCCGCGCCCGGCCCCAGCCTGGGCCACGGCCCGCTCGACCGACACCACGATGTCCCCCAACTGCGGCCGCGCGCCCGGGGGCAGGGCGAACCCGTCGGCGGGAGCCGCCAGCAGCTCGTCGCTCGAGCCCTTGCCCGCGTGGTCCGGGAAGTCCGACGGGGCCAGCAAAGGGAACGAGAGCACGTCGGTCGGGCCCTCCTTGCCCATGTGGGCCCCGTTGAGCCCGGCGAGCTCGGCGTCGTCCGAAAGGAGCAGCGCGATCGAGGCGGGCCGGGGCGCCCCGGCAGCCGCGAGCGCCGCGGCAACCGTCCGCGCCAGGACCGTGGCCGGCACCAGCCGCGGCACGCCCTCGCGCCGCTCCACATCGATCCGCCAGCCGTCGAGGTAGTGGGTGCTCATCGCGCCAAAGTAGCGCGTCCGGCGCCCTGCCGCCCGGCCCCGCGCTACCATCGGGCCATGGCCATCCGACCCATCGTCACCCTCGGCGAGCCCCGCCTCCGCCTCCCCGGGCGGCCCATCGTGAAGTTCGACCGCGAGCTCGGCGCGCTCCTCGACGACATGGTCGAGACGATGGATGCCGCGCCCGGCGTGGGCCTGGCCGCCCAGCAGATCGGCCTCGACCTGGCGCTGTGCGTGATCCGGGTGGACGACGAGCTGTTCGAGGTGGCCAACCCCGAGATCGTCCACCTGTCCGGCGAGGAGGGCGCCTGGGAGGGCTGCCTCTCGGTGCCCGGCTACCGCGCCTGGCGATGGCGGGCCGAGCACGCGGTGATGGTTGGTCAGGACCGCCACGGCCAGCGGATCACCGTCAGCGGGCACGGGTACCTGGCCCGCGCCATCCAGCACGAGTTCGACCACCTCCACGGCGAGCTGTACATCGACGCGCTGTCGGAGGACGAGGAGATCCTCACCGAGGAGGAGCTGGACCGCCGGCTCGCCGAGGAAGCCGACGGGACCGAGGAAACCGACGCGGCCGAAGGGGCCGACGGGGTCGAGCAGGCCTGACGGGGCCTGACGGGGCCTGACGGGGCCTGACGGCCCGAAGCGTCGGGCCCGCCGGGCTGCAGCCGGCTGCGGCGATCGCCGGCTACTCCGGAATCGAGCCGGCCGCCGCCCGAAGGCGACGGCCGGTTGCGTGTCGGCGCCGAGGCGCTCGCGCTACTTCGTCACCGTGAGGGAGGCCGAGGCCGTGCGGGTCAGGCCGCCGCTCACGCCAGTGATGGTGAGGCTGTACGTCTTGACCGACGTGTTGGTCCTCGTCGCGACGGTGACCGTGGCCGTGCTCGTGGTGGGGTTCGGCGTGATGGTGACCTTCGCCCCGCCCGGCGCGCCGGACACGCTCAGCGTGACCGAGCCGGTGAAGCCGCCGGACCCGGTGACGGTGACCGTGTAGGTGGCCGTGCCGCCGCGCCTGATGGTCTGCGAACTGGGGTTCACCGCCAGCGAGAAGTCCGGCACCGCGGTGACCGTGACCGACGCCGTGCCGCTGACCGAGCCGCTCGCTGCGGTGACGGTGGCCGTGCCCGTGGTGGTGCCCGCCGAGTACAGCCCGCTGCCGCTGTCGATGGAGCCGACGCCGCTGACCGTCCACGTGAACGCGGGCTGCGTGGCCATCGCCGCGCCGTACTGGTCGTACGCGGTGGCCGTGAACTGCTGCGTGGCGCCGACCGCCACCGACGCGCTCGACGGCGAGACGGTGATGGCGGTGAGCGTCTGGACCACGGGCGCAATCTGGATGCTGCCGAGCCCGGTGGGGCCGTCCCAGCCGGGGCCGGCGGTGCACAGCACGGCAATGGCGCAGGTGCCGTTCGAGCCGGACGTCACGTCGTAGTGCGGCGTCGTGGGCGCCCAGGCGTACGCGCCGGCCAGCAGGCCCGTGCTGCCGCCGTAGCCGCCCTGCATGGCGTAGAGCGCGCCCGTCAGCGGGGAGGACAGGCTGGTGCCGCCGAAGACATACCAGCCCGTCTTGCCGCTGTACGTCGTGTAGACCTGCAGTCCGGAGGAGGGGTCGGCGTCGGCCGAGACGTCCGCGATCGCCTTCATGGTGCCGCAGGGGCTGCCCGGGATCGCCTGCCACGACGGAGCGGCGTTGTAGGTGGAGCAGCCGCTGCCGGCCCCGGCCCAGGCGGTCTCCGACGAGCGGACCCCGTTCGCGTCCACCTGGAGATTGGTGCCGCCGACGGCGAGGACGTACGTGCCCGAGGCCGGGAACGAGGCGCCGTACCCGTTGTCGCCCGTGGACGCGGTGACCGCGAGGCCCTTCTTGGCGGCGTTGTCCCACTGCGGGTAGCTGGCGCCCGAGGCGTCACCCGTGGAGCCGTAGCTGTTCGAGATGGCGAGGACGTGCTTGGTGTTCGACGCGGTGGTCACTGCGGTGCCGAGGTTCGCGAACGAGGCCGTGGACGCCTCGAGCAGCAGGATGCTGCACATCGGGCAGACCGCCGAGGCGGCCTGGAGATCAAGGTCGATCTCGTTGGCCCAGCCGGAGTCGGCCCTTGGGTACGACGTCCCGCCCGTCTGGTTCACCTTGGCGAAGCACGGGGTCCCGGCAGTGCTCGTGAGGGCGGTGAGGGCATTCAGCGAGCAGCTGTTGATCGCCGGCAGGCCCATCGTCCCGCGGTAGGTGGTCAGGTTCGTGAACGCGGCGGGGTCGTCATAGGCGTCCACGATCGCGATCACGCGCGACGGGTCGCCGACGGTCGTGATCCCGTACGCCGCGCGGATGTTCGTGGCGGTGTAGCTGACCGACGCCGCAGCCTTCGCCACGGACTTGAGGTCCCCGGGCGTCTGGGCGTGGTACGCCTGCCCGTTCTCGTAGAACTGGCGCACGACACTCAGGCAGGCGGCGGTGTCGGCCGTGCCCGGCCCGCAGATCCGCAGGTCACGGTGGCTCCAGCTCGGGCTGGCGGCGCCCGCGGCGGGCGCCGCCAGCATCGAGACGGTCAGCGCGGCGGCCGCAACCGCCACCAACCGCCGGATCACATGCCGCATCGGCTCTTGCCTCCTACGCACTCAGGACCGCGCGGCAGGCGTGCGCAGCCGCGATGCTGGGGTGAGGATGCGTCGGGGATCTGCGGAGGTCAATGGCCGGGCGCCCGGATCCCGGTGTCGGACGGCACCGACCCGCGGTCAGCCGGGGCGCCGTCCTGGGGCCGCCGGCCCCGCCGGTCGGCTACTCCTCGCCGCCCGCGGCCCGACGCGACTCCAGCTCCACGATCTTGTTGTCCGGGTAGGCGATCCGCTGGTGGTACATGCCCAGCAGCTGGCCGACGAAGGACTCGCGGATGCGCTCCAGGTCCCGCAGGGTCAGGTCGCACTCGTCGAACTGGCCGTCGCCGATGCGCTCCTCGAAGATCCGGCCCACCATCGCGCGGATCGCCGTCTCGTCGTGCGAGGTCAGCGAGCGCACGGATGCCTCCACCGAGTCCGCGAGCATGATGATCGCCGCCTCGCGCGACTGCGGTTTGGGCCCGCCGTGGCGGAACTTGCGCACGTCAACCGCGTCGGCGGCCCTCCGGCCCTCAGGGGTGTCGAGGCCGCCGTAGGGCGCCGCCGCCTCCTCCCTGGCCCGGCCGTAGAAGTAGGCCATGACCCCGGTGCCGTGGTGCTGCGGGATGAACGCGATCAGCTGCTTGGGCAGGCCCGCCCCGTAGGCGATGTCGATCCCGGCCGACACGTGGCGCTTGAGCAGCTGCGCCGACGCCTCCGGGTCCAGCTCGTCGTGGATGTTGGCGCCGCCCGCCTGGTTCTCGATGAACGCGCCCGGGTTCGCGAGCTTGCCCACGTCGTGGTAGTAGGCGGCGACGCGCGCGACGAGCGGGTCCGCCCCGATCACCTCGGCCGCGCGCTCGGCGAGGTTGCCCACCATCAGGCTGTGGTGGTAGGTCCCGGGCGTCTCGACCAGGAGGCGGCGGAGCAGCGGCGCGGTGGGGTTCGCCAGCTCCTGGAGCTGGAACACCGTGAGGATCCCGAACAGCGAGCCGACCACCGCGACCGAGCCCGCGGTGGCCACGGCCGCGCCGCCGGACGAGACGGCCGCCGCGCCGATGAGCTCGAGCACGCCGCGCATGTCCTGGCGGCCGAGGAGGGCGAACGTGACCGCGGTCAGGGCCTGGACCAGGAAGACGGCGGAACCCGCCCGCACGAACCCCGACAGCCGGTCGCCGCGGCGGACCGCCACGATGCCCGCGATGCCGCCGAGCAGCGTGTAGGCGGCGAGCTCGAGCCCGCCGCCGTAGCCGCCGCCGTTGACCGCCGCCGCGAGGATCGCGAGCAGCGAGGTGAGGATGAGCGCGGCGCCGCCGTCGAGCAGGACCGCGAGCAGCATGCCCACGGCGCCGAGCGGCAGCGCGTACGGCAGCCAGTAGCGGCCAGCTGTGAGCTTGAGGGCCAGCACCGCCACCAGGAGGATGAGGCTGAGCAGCAGCAGCACCTTGTTGCGGTGCCAGAACTCGCGGCGGAACCGCCACGTCCACAGCAGCAGCAGGGCGATGGTCAGGACCGACAGCACGAAGAAGCCCACGAGCCGGGCGACGTCGAGGCCGCCCTGGTTGAGCCCGAAGTAGGTGATCGCCTCGTAGGCCACGTCGTCGATGCGCACGCCGTCCCCGACGATGGTCTCGCCCTGCTCCCAGCTCTGCTGCACGGGCTGGACGGCGGCGGCGGCCGCGGCGCGCGCCTCGGAGGTGAGCTGGTCGGAGTAGGACGAGTTGGCGACGAGGAGCGGGGCCACCATGGCGGCGGCCAGCGAGCGCTCATCGGGGGAGAGACCGCCCGCGATCTGGTCACCGAGGTTCGCGCGCACCAGCGGCAGCTGGGTGTCGAGGAGCGGCGCGCCCTCGAGCGTGGCGAGGACGCGCGCGGCCTCCGCGCGGACCGCGGTCCAGCGGGCCGGGGTCAGGCCCATCAGCGTCTTGCGGTCGGCTGACGTCAGGTCGCCCAGGGCGCCGGCCAGGATCGCCTGGCGGCCGAGGTCGGTGACGCTGGGCGCGAACGCCGCGTCCACGACCTGCGCCAGCTGCTCGAACGCGCGGGCCTGCTGGGCGGCCACCGCGGCCGCGCCCGCCGCCGTGTACGTGTACTGGGGCTCGACCGCGGCACTCGCGGCGTCGCGGGCCTGCTGGGTCTTGACCTGGCTCGTGTAGGCTGCGGCGCGCGGCGCCTGCACCACCGTGGGCGCGGGCATGCCGAGCACGAGGCTGGGCTGGGCGGGCAGGACGTCGAAACCGAGGATGACTGCCATCGCGGCGATGAGCAGGACCGACGCGGCGAGCAGCCGCCACGCGTCCCGGCGGGTGAAGGCGACGCTGGTGTCGACGGCCGACGAGGTGAGCATGACGGGCCTAGCCGGCGGCCCTGCCCGCGGCCCGCTCCGCCTCGGCGAGCGCCCGGGCCACGGCCCCTGACGCGGCCTTGCCGTCGGCGCGACCGCGGATCCTGGGGGAGAGCCAGCCCATGACCTTGCCCAGATCCCGGGCCGAGGCCGCACCGGTGGCGGTGATGCCCTCGGCCACGAGCGACCGAAGCTCGTCGTCGGTCAGCTGCTGCGGCAGGTAGCCCGAGAGGATGGCGATCTCCGCCTCCTCCTTGCTCGCGAGATCCTCGCGGCCGCCGCCCCGGAAGGCGTCCACGCTCTCGCGGCGGGTCTTGACCTCCCTGACGATCACGCCGAGGACCTCATCCTCGGACAGCGTGACGCGCTTCGCCTTCTCGATGGTGTAGATGGCGTTCTGGGCCATGCGCAGGACGTCGCGGCGCAGCGCATCACCTGATCGCATCGCGGCGATCGTGTCGTCGTGGAGTCGTTCGCGTAGGGTCATCGGACCCTCCTGGGGTGAGACGCCCCCGGCGGGGCGCCGCGGGCTCGCGGCCGGATTGCGGGACGCCGTCCTGGCGCCGCCGGTCACCGGGCCGCGAACCCGGTCTGGCTCAGCCCTGGCTCGCTCGCGCGTTCTTCTTGCGCTTCGCTTCCTTGCGCTTCCGCTTCACCGACGGCTTCTCGTAGTGCTCACGACGACGCGCCTCGGCGAGGATCCCGCTCTGCTGGATCTTCTTGTTGAAGCGGCGGAGGGCGCTTTCGAACGTCTCGTTCTCGCCCACTCGGACTTCGGCCAAACCTGGTTCACCTCCTCGGGCAGGAGAGTCGATTCGCTCCCCGTGCGCGATGCCCAACGGCGCGGGGGCGTCCCGGCGGGCTCGCGGCGACCGCTCTCGCGGGTGCGCGAAACCTGCCGGTAGGCCGCCGGAGTGTACGCGGGTCGCGGAGGGGCGTCGAATCGGGCGGGGGTCTTGGGGGAGGCGGGGCGCCGGGGGCAGGCCTGGCGCCGGGGGCAGGCCTGGCTACCCGCCTGGCGGGCGAACCGCACGCCGCGCCGCTCCGGCCACTCGCCGCACGAGCGGGTCGGCGGTTCCACCGATCAGGCGACCCGCCACGTGGGTGGCGCGACCGCTGGCCCGTCCCACTCACCCGCCAGGCGGGCGAACCGCACGCCCTGGGCTTGGAGTGGCGCGCTCCCCAGGGTGGCGCGCGCCGTGGGCCCACCAGGCGGGTGCGCGCGCCCAGGGCGCGGAGTGGCGACGCCCGGCGGCGGCCGACCGGGCGTCAGCGGCGGGGCTGGCTGATCCGGATCAGGTTCCCGGCCGGGTCGCGGAAGGCGCAGTCCCGGACGCCGTACGGCTGGTCCGTGGGCTCCTGCACCACCTCGGCACCCGTCGCCCGCGCCCTCTCGAAGAGATCGG
>JAKAHL010000297.1 GCA_021815005.1 Chloroflexota bacterium | reverse complement strand
GGGCACCAGCAGCGCGGACGCCGCGACCAGCGCGAGCAGCAGGCGCGCGGCGGCCGGCCGGCCCCGCCGCGTCACTGTCCGCTCCACTGGAGCCCGGCGAGCCGAAGGATCCCGGTGCCGTTCTGCGCCGCGCCCAGCAGCCCGGCCCGCACGAGGGACCACGAGCGCCCGTAGGAGACGGGCACCACCGGCACCTGGTCGGCCACGATCTGCTCGGCCTGCGTGTAGGCGGCGAGGGCCGCGGCCGGGTCCGCGGCGGACGAGCCCTGGGCGACGGCGGCGTCGAACGCCGCGTTGGACCAGCCGCCCTGGTTGGCGGTGGAGCCGGATCCCAGGAGCACGCCCAGGAAGTCGTTGGGGCCCGGGTAGTCGGCCACCCACGACAGGCTCCAGATGTCGGGCGGGTTGGTGGCCAGGCGCTGCTGGTAGGCGTTGAAGTCCATCGTCTGGTACTGGACCGTCACCCCCAGGTTCGCCTTGAGCATGGCCACGATGGCGGCGTCGCTGTCGCCCCCCCCGCCGCCGATGAACGTGATCGTCGGCAGGCCCTGGCCGTCGGGATAGCCGGCCTGCGCGAGGAGCGACTTCGCCTTGGCCACGTCGAACGCCGGCACGAAGTCGCCCGTTGGCTGCCCGGGCATGCCCGCGGGCACCATGCCGGTGGCGGGCACGCTGTTGAGCGGGTCCTCCAGCGCCGCCAGGCGCCGCCAGTCGATCGCCGCCGCGAAGGCCTGGCGGACGCGGACGTCCGCGAACGGGCCGGTGCGGGTCTCGAAGCCGTAGTAGGTGACCGAGAGGCTGGGGTCCTCCCGCAGCGACGGCCCCAGCTGTCGGTCGTAGGCCAGCCAGCCCGCGTCCGTGAACGAGATCGGGGTGACGTCCATGGCGCCCGCCGAGAACTCGTCCACCGGCGACTGCCCGTTGAGGGTGAGCAGCATCTTGACGGTGCCCACAGCGGGCGTGCCGGCCCAGTAGTGCGGGTTCGCCTGGAGGGTCCACGTGTCGGCGCTGGCCGAGGCGAGCGTGTAGGCGCCGCTGGTGACCATGGCGCCCGGCGCCGGCATGATCTCCGCGTCCCCGGCGGACGGCGGGACGACGGCGAACGGCGCGCTGGACACGATGGCGGGCAGGTTGCCGCCGCCCTGGACCATGTCCACCACCACCGTGGTGGCGTCCGGGGCGCTGACGCCGAGCGTGCTCGGGTCCGTGGACTGGCCGGAGAGGAGCTCCCGGGCGCCCTCGACGTCGCCGATCAGCGAGGCGAGCGGGGACGGGCTGCCGGGCGTGAACAGGCGGCGCCAGCTGTGGACCACGTCGCTCGCGGTCAGCGGCGAGCCGTCGCTGAACTCGAGGTTGGGACGCAGGGTGAACGTGACCCGGGTGCCGTTGCCGCTCACCTGCCACGAGGCCGCGAGCGCCGGGCGGATGTTGAGGCCCGGGTCCACCGCGGTCAGCGTCTCGTACAGCTGGCTCACGTACTGGGCGCTGCCGAGGTCGTTGTGGCGCGCCGGGTCGATGGACGTGGGCGAGCCGGCCAGGACCGTGACGGTGCCGGCGGAGGCGGCGGAGGTCCGGTCCGGCCCGCTCTCCAGCGGGGGTGGCAGGAGATGGGCCACCAGCGCCACCGCGGCCACCAGGGCGACCACCGCGACGAGCGCTCGGCGCCAGCGCGATCCGGAGGCGGGCGGCGCGCCGGTCGGCTGGCCCCACCAGGCCGCGTCCGGCGACGCCGGGGAGGGCGGAGCCGGGGGCGTGGCCGGCGCGTCTGGCCCGGTCAGCTCAGGTTCCACCACGCCACCTCCGGCAGGCCCGGCTCGGGCCGGCGAGGGTCGAGCACACGGACCACCGGGATGGCGATACGGGGGCGCGCCGTCCACGCGTAGCCGCTGCCGGAGAAGCCGGCGAGCATGGCCACGATGCAGACCCAGCGACGCACGGCGGCAGTATAGGGCGAGGCCCGGCTCGGCTCCCCGGTGGGGGCGGGAGACAGCACGGGAGGCAGGAAAAGAGGCCTCGCTGCCACACCGCCGGGGGAACGATGCTGTCTGCGAGGCCTCTACTCCAGAAACGGGGCAGTCGCCACTCTGTTAGGGGCGCTGCTAGGCGAAATCTTGCCCTGCGGGTCCTGGCCCCCGGCGGGCTGCCGCGGCACCTGCCTCCCCTACTGCGCCGGCTCCACCAGCAGGTCGCGGCGGGTGGCGAAGTCGCGCAGGAAGCGGTAGCGGTGTCGCTTCGCGAGGCGTGCGTCGGGATCCGGCGGCGCGTCGCCGCGGAGGGCGAAGGGCACGGGCGCCACCACGGCGCGCCGCGGCCGGGTCACGCCGAACTCGGCGTCCTCGGGGACGTCGCGCAGGACCAGGCTCCACCAGGCGTCGAGGTACGCCTGGAGCGTGAAGTGCTCGTCCATGGGCCCGCGCGCCAGGTAGTCCTCGCGGCGGAACGCCATCGCCAGGGCGTCCACGGCGACGACGTCGTGAGCGCCCGGATCCGCCGTCGCGAAGCGCACGAGGTCGTCGGTGGCCAGACCCCGCAGCCCCGCCACGGCGACCGTCGGGTCGTCGAGCGCCATCGCGAGGGCGCCCGCCAGGTCGCCGGCGGCCTCGACCCGCGGGTCAAGCAGGACCATGACGGCCCCGGTCGCCCGGCGGAGACCGGCGTTGCGCGCGCTCGCGGCGCCGAGCCGATGCGCCAGGCGAAGCACCTCGGCGCCGTCCGGCAGCGCGGCGAGCTCGGCCTCGACCGGCTCGGCCGGCACGTTGGCGACCACGACCACCTG
>JAKAHL010000296.1 GCA_021815005.1 Chloroflexota bacterium | reverse complement strand
GACGACCAGCGAGTCCGTCTCGGCGCCCAGCGGGGCTACGCGAGCCCGGCCCCGCAGATCACCCGCGAGCAGGGGATCGTGGGGCGGGTCATGCGCACGCACCTGCCTGTCCACCTGCCGGACGTGGCCGTCGATCCGGCCTTCGTGCGGGACCACCCGGACGTCCGCAGCGAGATCAGCGTGCCTCTCCTCGCCGGCAGCAGTTTCCTGGGCGTGCTCGACGTCGAGAGTCCACGCCGCCTGGACGGGCGCGATCTCGCGTCGCTCACGGTCGTGGCGGACCGCCTGGCAGCAGCGCTGGCCCTCGCCCGGGAGCGCGAGGCGCTGGCCGCCCGCGGCGATCTTCGAGCGACTGGTGGGCTACTCGAAACGCATCGGCGCCGTGCTCGAGGAGGCCGAGCTGTATCCGCTCTGCGTGGCAGCCCTGGACGGCGTGGTCCGGGCCGACCTGGTCGGCCTGGTCGTGCTCGACCGCGCGTCGGGCGCCTACGTGGTGCGCGCCGAGAAAGGCAGCGTCGGTGCCGTGGGTCAGACGATCCGGCCCGGCGAGGGACCGGCCGGGCGGGCGATCGAGGGGCGGACCATGGTGCGCGTGGCGCCATACGAACGCGATGCGTTCCCGACGGCGGTACGCGACCGCAATGCGGCGGACGCCTACGGCGAAGCGGTCGGGATCCCGCTGCTGCGCGAGGAGACGGTGATCGGGTCGCTCACGGTGGCGCGGGTCGATCCGGCGGCGGCGTTCAACGACCTGGAACTGGAGGCGCTGGCCGTGCTCGCGGACGAGATCGCCCTCGCCGTGGCCAACGCGCTGCTGCATGGCGAGGTCGCGGAGTTCGCGATCCACGATGCGTTGACCGGCCTCCACAACCGGCGCTACTTCGACACCGCGCTCCACCAGCTGTTCGCCACGCGGTTGCGCCTGCCGGCCGAGCACAGGCCCGCGGTGGCCGCGGTCCTCTTCGACCTCGACCAGTTTGGCGAGGTGAACCTGCGCCACGGCCACCAGGTGGGCGACGAGGTGCTGCGCGTCTTCGGCGCGATCCTGCGGAGGCGCCTGCGCGACTCCGACCTCGTCGCGCGCTACGGGGGCGAGGAGTTCGTGGCGATCCTCTCGGGCGCCACGCGCGAGGACGCGTACCGCGTCGCGGACGAGATCCGGCGCCAGCTGGCTGACGCCCCGCTCGCCGGCATCGACGGTCGCCCGCTCCGCGTGACGGTCTCGGCCGGGTGTGCCGGGGCGGAGGAGTCCGACGGTACCGGAGCAGCGCTCGTGCGCCTGGCGGACCTGGCGCTGCTCATGGCGAAACGCTCGGGGCGCAACGCGGTGGTGGCCGCCTGACGATCGGCCTGCCGTCTGGCCTTGTGCCCGACCCCAGCTGTGACCGACGATTGGCGCCGGCACGTATCAGCTCGTCGATCGGGCGACAGGGGAGGAGGGGCCATGCGGGCACGCGAGCTGGGGATCGTCATCGGATCCGCCGCGCCCGGTCCGCTGAACGCGATCACCGACGTCCCGGGCGTCCGTGTAGGGATGACGACCCTGGTGAGCGGCGACGGTCCACTGGTGGTGGGGCGCGGACCGGTACGGACCGGGGTGACCGTGATCCTGCCGCACGCCGGGGACGTGGGGGAGGAGCCCGTCTTCGCCGGCTGCCACCGGCTGAACGGAAATGGCGAGCTGACCGGGCTGGAGTGGGTGCGCGAATCCGGGCAGCTGACCTCGCCCATCGCCCTCACCAACACCCACAGCGTGGGCGTGGTGCGGGACGCGCTGATCGCCGCGCAGGTGGCCGGGCGGCCCGATGGCGCGGCCTCCTGGAGCCTGCCCGTGGTCGGGGAGACGTGGGACGGGCGCCTCAACGACATCAATGGCCAACACGTCCGGCCGGAGCACGTCCGATCCGCCCTCGAGCGTGCCGCCGGCGGCGTGGTGCCCGAGGGCAACGTCGGCGGTGGGACCGGCATGGTCTGTCACGGCTTCAAGGGCGGCACGGGCACCGCGTCCCGCGTCGTGTCGATCGAGGGCCAAGCGTACACGATCGGGGTGCTGGTGCAGGCGAACCACGGCCGCCGCGCCCGGCTGCGCGTGGATGGTGCGCCCGTCGGGCGCGAGATCCCGCCAGGCGACGTGCCCCTGCCGGAGCCTCCCGTCGGCGCTGCCGAGGGAGGCGGGTCGATCATCGTGGTGGTGGCCACGGACGCCCCGCTGCTGCCCCACCAGCTCACGCGGGTGGCGCAGCGGCCGGGGCTCGGTGTCGCGCGCATGGGCGGCGCCGGCGAGCAGTCCAGTGGCGACCTCTTCATCGCGTTCTCCACCGCGAACCGCCTGCGAGCCTGGGATGCCGTCCCGGGCGGGCCGGCTCGCGTGCCGCTCCTGATGCTCTCCGACGCCTACATCACCGAGCTGTTCGACGCTACGATCGAGGCCACCGAAGAGGCCATCCTGAACGCGCTGCTGGGTGCCGAGACCATGACGGGTCGCGACGGGATCACCGCGTATCGCCTGCCCCCACGCCGTCTGGTCGAGGTGATGGCCGCCTGGAACCGGCCGGCGGCCGCGACCTGAACCGGTGGCCCGTTCCATGCAGGACGAGCTCGCCCCACCCGCCGACCGGGCGGCGGACCCTCACCGTGAGCGCGACCTGCGCCTGGTCGGTCGGGCTCGTGCCGGTGACCTCGACGCCTTCAACGAGCTGGTCGTTCACTACCAGGACCATCTCGTCGGCCTGGCCATGCACATCACCGGGGATGTCGAGGCCGCGCACGACGCGGCCCAGGAGGCGTTCATCCGGGCCTACCGCAATCTGGCCGCCTTCCGGGGAACGTCGTTCCGCGCCTGGCTGGTGCGCATCGCGGTCAACGCCTCGACCGACGTGCTGC
>JAKAHL010000295.1 GCA_021815005.1 Chloroflexota bacterium | reverse complement strand
CGGGGGCAGGCACGGCGCCGGAGCGGACCGGCACGCGCCCGACACCAACCGGGCGGAGGCGGTCGTCGATGCCGGTGATCGAGATTGCCCGGGCGGCGACCCAGGCCGAGGCGCTGGCCGGACTCGAGCGCTGGAAGACGCGCTGGCCGGCGGCGGCGGCGCATCTCGAGCCGGCCGACGTGCTGGTCGATTCGATGCGCGGCCCCTCGACGACCTGGACCCGGATCCGGGTCAACCTGCGCCACGTGCCCCTGCGCGAGCGCCCCCCGCAGGAGCCGCTCGACCCCGACTACGACCCATGGGCGGGGTACGGCGGCGGCGACCGATCCGGGCCGCCCGCGCGCCCGGCCCGAAAGCCAAACGGTAACCGGGGCGGGTAGTCAGGCGCCGTGCGCCCGGCACCCGGCACTGTGGGACGTACACCCGAACGACCGGGCCGCCGCACGACCCGGCAGCCGCACGACCCGGTACCCGAACGCTCAGGGTTCGATTGCCGTCGGGCTATGCCCGTGGCGGCATGGGTCGGGTGCCAGGGGCGGTGTACCGAGCCCGCGCCCACCACGAGGCTGCTCGGCTGATGCCCAGGTGGGCATGACATGCCGCCACGGGCATGGGCTGGACGAGAGCGAGGTGGAGCCAGGATGCCCTGGCGAGCGGCCAGGCGCCTGACGGCCAACCGGACGGCCAACCGGACGGCCAACCGGGCGCCTGGCGCAGGACGGCGGCCGGGGTGGCCCCCCGCCTAGCGCGAAGCGCCGACCGGCGGCGCGGGGGGCGGGGCGACCGGCGGCGGCAGAATGATCCCGACGAGCGCGGCGACGAGCCGGTCCGGGTCGGTCCGCGACTGGTTCGTCGTGACCGCGATCGCGATCCGCGAGTCGGTGAAATACCGCATCACGGCCCGCGTTCCGAGCAGCCGCCCGGAATGGCCGACCGCCGTCCACCCGCCCAGGCTCACCTGCTGGACCGCGAAGCCGTAGGGGCGCGGCGGACCGAACGCCACCGTCCGGCTGACGTCGAGCATCGCGGCCAGCGACTCGGGGCGCAGGACGCGCCCACCGTACAGGGCGCGCGCCCAGCGGGCCAGGTCCCAGGAGCTCGCCGCCAGTGCCCCCGCGTCCCCGGCCGCCGTCGTCACCGACGTGAACGGCGCGATCGCGGTCCCGTCCGACTGGTCGATCGGCCGCGCGCTCACGCTCGAGGTGGCGAACGTGTACCCGTGCGCAACGGGGACGCGGGGCAGCTCGGCGCCCTGGTACGTGGCGCTCAGGAGCCGGAGTGGCTGGAAGAACCGGGACCGGAGCTGGGCCGCCACGCTTGCCCCGCCGGCACGCCGGGCGATCAGGCCGAGGAGGACGTAGTTCGTGTTCGAGTAGTGCCAGCCGGTGCCGGGCGCGAAGTACGGCTCCTTGACGTAGCGCAGGTCGAGGGCCGGCGTCCAGACCCGACGCTTCGCGCCCACCAGAGCCGGGTCGATCAGCCGGTTCGCAAAGAAGTCGTAGACGCCGCTGGTGTGATCGAGCAGCTGGCGGATCGTCACCGCGGGATCGACCGGGGCGGTCGGCAGCCAGCGCACGACCGGATCGTCGAGACCGAGCCGCTTCTCCTCGGCGAGCTTCACGATGAGCGCGGCGGTGAACGTCTTGGTGATGCTGCCGACGGCGAACGGGGTGCTCCGGGTGACCCGTGTCCGTGCTCGAATGTTGGCGTACCCGCTGGCGCCGGACCAGGCCCGGCCGTCGGGCCAGATGATCGTCGCCGACAGCCCCGGAATCCCGTACCTGGCCCGGAACTGATCGAGCGCCGCCTGGAGGGCGTCCGACGGAATCGGGCCGGTGACCAGCGCCGGCGTGGGCGCGGACGCGTGCCTGGGCGCGGATGCGTGCCTGGGCGCGGGCGCCGGCGTGGGCGTAGGCGCGGACGCGTGCGTGGACGCGGACGCGTGCACGGGCGCCGATGCGTCCTGGCGCATGACCGGCGCGGCCAGGCTCGCCCGAACGGGTACGACCGCCGGCGACGCAATCGCGGCCGGCGACGCAACCGCGGCCGGCGAGACAGCGACCGCATCCGGGGAGGCGACCCCGGTGACCCGAACACCCGACCCGACCACGACAACCGGCGAGGCAACCAGCACCCAGGTGGCCAGGAGGACCGCCCGCAGGCGCGTCCAACCCAACCGATGCGGCCGCTGCTGCGACATCACCCGCCGCCCTCCGCTCGCCGCCGATCCTCAGCGAAGATCCGCTCGAGCTCGAACGCGGGCGTCTCCTCGAGCTGGTCGTAGCGGCAGTCGGCCGGGCGGCGATCCGGGCGCCAGCGCCGGAATGTCGTCCCGTGTCGGAAGCGGCTCCCCTGGAGGTGGTCGTAGGCGACCTCGCACACCCGCTCGATCCGCAGCGGCTCCCACGACAGGTCGCGGCCGCGGCTCCAGCGGCTCGTCGCCCCGGGCAAGCGCTGGCCGGACGCGTCGGCGGAGCCGGAGTCGGCCCAGTCCGCCCAGCCGGCCCAGGGGTGGCCCTCGAGCGCCCCCACGCGCAGCGGCGCCAGCTCCTCGACCAGCTCCGCCCGCCGGCTCATCGTGAATGACGAGGTGATCCCCACGTGGTGCAGGGTCCCGGCGGCATCGTACAACCCGAGCAGGAGCGAACCGACCAGCGTCCCGGGGCCATCCTTGTGCCAGCGGAAGCCGGCCACGACGCAGTCGGCGGTGCGGGCGTGCTTCACCTTGACCATCGCCCGCCGCCCGGGCTGGTACGGGGCGTCGAGCCGCTTCGCAACCACCCCGTCGAGGCCGGCCCCCTCAAACCGCTCGAACCAGTCGGCGGCGAGCGCCCGGTCGGTCGTGGCCGGGGTCAGGTGCACCGGCGGCTCGGCGCCCCGGAGGACGTCCTCCA
>JAKAHL010000294.1 GCA_021815005.1 Chloroflexota bacterium | reverse complement strand
TCTGGAGCGGCACCGCGCCCCCGGCCCCCGGCGCGGCCCGGCCCCGGCCCCGGCTCGGCATCGCGGCCGGCCTGCCGCGCCCCGTCCCGTTGGCCGCTAGCCGATGTCCATGAACACGTTCTTGACCTCGGTGTAGAGGTCCAGCGCCTCCATCCCCAGCTCCCGGCCGATGCCCGACTGCCGGTAGCCGCCGAACGGCGCCTCGACGTGCACGCTGTTGTTGCAGTTGACCGAGATCACGCCCGACTTGAGCGCCTTGGACGTGCGGATCGCCCGGCCCGCGTCCCGGGTCCAGATGGAACCGGACAGGCCGTACGGCGAGGCGTTCGCCAGCCGCATCGCCTCCTCCTCGGTGTCGAACGGGATCACGCCGACCACCGGGCCGAAGATCTCCTCGCGGGCGATCCGCATGTCCGGGGTCATGCGGTCGAACACGGCGGGCATGAGGTACGCGCCCTGGGCGAGGGCCGGGTCGGCGGGCCGGACGCCGCCGGTCACGAGCGCGGCGCCCTCGTCCAGCCCGGACGCCACGTACTCCTCGACCTTCGCCCGCTGCCTGAACGAGACGAGCGGGCCGACCTCGGTTGCGGGATCGGACGGGTCGCCCACCTTGACGGCCTCGGTGGCCTTGGCGAACAGCTCGACGACGCGCTCGTGCACGGAGCGCTCGACGAAGATCCGGCTGCGCGCGCAGCAGTCCTGGCCGCAGTTGTCGAACACCGAGTACGGCGATGTGGCCGCGAACTTCTCGAGATCCGCGTCCGCGAACACGATGTTGGGGCTCTTGCCGCCCAGCTCGAGGCTGACCTTCTTGATCGTCCCGGCGGCCGTCCGCATGATCTCCTGGCCGGTGGCGGTCTCGCCCGTGAAGGCGATCTTGCCCACGCCGGGGTGCGCCGCCAGCCCGCCGCCGGCGATCGGGCCGGGACCGGTGAGCACATTCAGCACGCCAGCCGGGAGTCCGGCCTCGAGCGCGAGCTCGCCCAGCCGGATGGCGGTGAGCGGCGAGTACGAGGCTGGCTTGAGGATCGCGGTGTTGCCGGCGGCGAGTGCCGGGCCAACCTTCCAGGCCGCCATCATGATCGGGAAGTTCCACGGGACGATGAGCCCCACGACACCGATGGGCTCGCGCAGGGTGAAGTCGAAGCCCTGGCGGTGGACCGGGATCGTGGCGCCGCGGATCTTGGTGGTGGCGCCGGCGTAGAACTCGAGCACCTTGGCGACCTGGCCCACCTCCCAGCGGGCGCCGCTGATCGGCTTGCCGATCTGGAGGGACTCGAGCTGCGAGAGCTCCTCCTCGTGGGCTCGGACCACCTCGGCGAAGCGGAACAGCAGGTGCCCGCGGTCCGCCGCGGACAGTTGCGACCACTCGCCCTCGAAGGCGCGCTGGGCGGCGGCGACCGCGCGCCCCACGTCCTCCGCACCGCCCTGGGGCACGGTGCCCACGACGGTGCCGCGGTGCGGCTCCACCACCTCGAAGGTCTGCCCGTCCGCCGCGGCGACGAGCTCGCCGCCGATCACCATTCGGTACTCGGTCATGGGTGCGCAATCTCCTCGTGCCGCTTCGGCGGCGTCGCTTCGGGTGGGGCGGGCGTGCGCCTCGGGTCAAGGCCGGGATTCTAGGCCGTGGAGTGTCCGTCGGGAAGGCGTCGTGGGCACCGAGCCGGGGCGGACGACCTGCCCCTCGGACCGCGCCGAGGGGCCGGCAGGCCCGGCGGGGACCATTGTGCTGCGGTTAGCATCGCGGACATGGCAGACAGCGCGCACCCGAGGCGGTCTCCGGCCGGGCGCGGACTCCAGGTGCTGGCCGAGGCGGTTCGGGGCCATCACCTGCGGGCGTGGTTCGCGGTGGTCCTCGCGTGCGCGGCCGTCGGGACGCTCGGCTACATGGCGTTCTTCGGCTGGGACGCCAGCGACGGCCTGTTCATGACCGTGATCACGCTCACCACGGTGGGCTTCAAGGAGGTCCGCGACCTCAGCACGTTCCCGGAGCGCGTCTGGACGATGCTCCTGGCGGTGGCCGGCGTGGCGATCATCTACGGCACGATCGGCATCGTTGCCGAGACCATCATCAGCGAGGCCGCGAGCGGCCGTCGGGAGGCGAGGCGGATGCGCGAGGCGGTGTCGGAGCTGCAGGGCCATTTCATCGTGTGCGGCTACGGGCGGGTGGGATCCACCGTGGCGCACGAGCTCGAGCACACGGGCGAGCGGCTGGTCGTCATCGACATCCTGCCCGCCTCGCTCGAGCGCGCGGCGAGGGCCGGTAGCCTGGTGGTGGAGGGCGACGCCACCGACGACGCGACGCTGCGCGCAGCTGGCGTCGAGCGGGCGCGCGGCCTGGTGACCTGCGTCGACTCGGACGCGAACAACGTGTACGTCACGCTGTCGGCCCGGGCGATGAACCCCGGGCTGTTCATCGTGGCCCGGGCCAACACCGAGGGCTCCGAGGCCAAGCTGCTCCAGGCCGGCGCGAACCGGGTGGTCTCGCCGTACACCAATGCCGGACGCCGGATCGCCGAGCTTGCCGTGCGGCCCCACGTCGCGGACTACATCGACGCCGCCCTGTCGCACGGCAACCTCACGTTCTCGCTCGAGGACATCGAGATCCCGGCCGGGAGCCCGCTGGCGGGACGCACCGTGGGGGCGCTCCGCGCCGAGGGCGCCGTGACCCTCGCGATCCTGCGGCAGGACGGCGCCTACGAGCCGAACCCGCCCGACGAGCGGGTGATGGGCGAGGGCGAGCGCGTGATCGCCTCGGGGTCAACGGAGGCGCTCGCCCGGCTGGAGGCGCGCGGGTAGGCCCCACCCCGGGCCGGGGGCGCCACCGCGGCCGGGAGCGCACCGGGACCGCACCCGTGCCGGGAGCCCCGGCCGCCGCGCCGGGAGCGCACCCGCGGCCGGGAGCGCACCC
>JAKAHL010000293.1 GCA_021815005.1 Chloroflexota bacterium | reverse complement strand
TGGGCGACGACGGAGCGCTCCACTCCTACCGAGACGTGCGCGCGTTCCGCGACGATCCGGGCAGGGACGGGCTCGGTTCCGTCGAGACCACCGCCCTCCTGGTCCACCTGCGCCGACCGTCGCGGCTGTCCACCCTCCAGTTGCCGGACACGCAGCCGTTCGCCGATCCCGCCGGTCGCTTCGCGTTCAGCCACAACGGCGACCTACGCGGCTATGCGACCGTCCGGGCTCGGTACCGCCGGCAGGGCCGCATCGCGGGCCGCGCGGACAGCGAGGTGGGCCAGCGCTGGCTGGAGGACGCGTGGTCCGAGGCCGAGCCGGCCGGGCACCTCCTGGGCGCCCTGCACGACGCGTTCGGCGGCGAGGCCAATTTCGGCCTGCTGACCCGCGACGGAACGCCCCACCACTACGCGGGCAATCCCCAGAACCCGGTGTTCGCGTTCCGCCTGGGGCGGATCGGCGTCGCCTCGACGGCGCTCTACTCCGTGGACCGCTCCGTGTTCCGCTACTGCGCGCCGGGCGCGACCGACCGGGCCCTGGTGCGCCTGCGCACGACGATCGCGCTGGGCGCGTCCGGCCGGCCCACCGAGGCCGTGCCCAGCCGCTGAGGCGCCGCTCGCTCGCGCCTGCCGGTTCAGTCGCCGATCTGGACCGACTGTCGCCTGCCGCGGCCGGCCGCCCGGCGAGACGGCGCGCCGGCCGGCGGCACCAGGCCGACAAACCGGGCCGCCCCGAGCGCGAGCCGCTCGCGAGAACGCTCCGCCGTGGCCCTCGGCGCCTCGCGGAACGCCCGTTCCCAAGCTCTCGCCTGCGGCCAGACCCGTCCCCACGCGTCGAGCCAGGCCGTTGGGCGGAGGAACGCGAAGGGGCGCTCGAGCCGCCACCACCACGGCACGATCGACCAGACGTAGACGAGGTAGTCCGCCCGCACCGGCCGCTGCCCGAACCCGAACAGGGCCTGGAGCTGAATGATCGTGAGCGGCAGCATCAGCAGCGAGAGGAGGCCGGACAGCGCGAGCCAGTTCAGGCCCCAGCCGCGCGCACGCGCCGGCAGGACGGGCCACAGGGCGGCCGGCGCCCACTTCATCCACGTGGCCACGGCCCAGATGAGCCCGCCCAGCCGCCCGTCGGCGAACTGGGCGCCGAACAGCGCCACCGCCAGCAGCAGGTTGATGTTGCCCGTGTCGATGTTGGCGCCGATGGGGATCGCGAGGATCAGCAGCAGGATCGAGGTGGGCAGGGGTCGCCGGGCGTAGGCCCAGCGGATGGACCACAGGAGGAGCAGCAGGCCCGCGCCGCGCCAGGCGAACCAGGCCACCTCCCAGGGGAGCATCGCCCAGGGCAGGAAGAGCGGCAGCATCCAGGGCGCGTAGACGTAGGGGAGGAATGGGCCCGTGGGATGGTACGGGTCGCCCCCGTCGAGCCACAGGCGGACGGCCGCCCAATACGCGCGGGCGTCGGCGCCGGCAACATCGCCCCGGGCCCACATGCCCGCGATCGCGAGGCCCAGCAGCGCGCTCAGGATCGCCATGGCGGCGATCCGGCGTCGGTCCCGGAGCCGGACCGTCTCGCGGTGGAGGGCTCGCCGGACGGTGCCTGCCCGGCGAGCGCGCTTGCTGGCGGTGGCGGTGACCGTGCTCATCGCGAGCATTCTCGCTCGCCCCGCCAGAGCGCGCGGCCGGCTCCCGGGACAGCCCCGGAGCGGAGGCGACCGTGGGGCCCGGGCGCGACGGCCGGGGATGACCCGCGGTCGCGCGTCGCAGCTCAGCCCGTCAGCGCGTCGCGACCTTGCGTCGCCGGAACACGGCGGCCGCCAGGATGAACGGCTCGGCGATCAGGACCAGGACGAGCAGGACCAGCCCCGCCATCGCCGCCGGCTGGCCGAACAGGAAGTAGAGGACGGCGACGCCGAACATCATGAGGCCGCCGCCGATCACGAAGGCCAGCAGCCAGCTGGCCGCCCATGTGGCGATGAAGTCGGCTCTGCTGCTCGCCTTCCGCCGGGCGTTGGCGACCAGCCAGACGGCCGCCATGACGGCGATCGCGACGACGACCCAGAGCGCGATGTCGAACGGCTGCATGTTCGAGGCTCCCGTGGGTGGCCGCTTGGGCCGAGCGGATCACAAACGACGGATCGCCGACTCCACGCCGGCGGAAGGCATGATGGCCCGGCATCACCGGCCGCCGGAAGGGTCACCCGGCAGGAGCGTTGCGGGCGCATGGTCCCGTCGGTGGCGGGTCGAGCGGTCCCGGCTGGGGGTCGTCGCTCGGGCGCCGGCCGGTCGTCACGCCGGGGGTGATCGCAGGGTCGGCGGCCGGTAGACTCGAGACATGGAGCCTGCCGTCACCTACGCTGAGCTCGCGGCCATCCGCGACCGCCTCGACCGCGCCTACCCCGAGTACCTGGCCGACCTCGAGCGCCTCGTCAACACCGACTGCGGCAGCTACTCGAAGGCGGGCGTGGACGCCATCGGCCGCTGGACCGCGGAGCGGCTGCGGGAGATGGGCGCCCGCGTCACGACGCACCCGAACGACCTCGGCCTGGGCGACACGGTGATCGGCGAGTTCGCCGGCACGGACCCGGCCGGACCGGACATCCTGTGCATTGGCCATATGGACACGGTGTTCGACGACGGCACCGTCGCCGCGCGCCCGTTCGCCGTCGAGGGTGGCGTCGCCACCGGCCCGGGCGTCACGGACATGAAGAGCGGGTTCCTGAGCGGCCTGCACGCGATCGCCGCCGCCCGCGAGGCGCTCGGCGGGCTGCCGGTGGCCAGCCTTGTGTTCCTGGCCAACCCTGACGAGGAGATCGGATCGCCCGCGTCGACGCCGCTGGTGCGCCAGGCGGCCGCCGGCGCCGACGCGTGCCTCGTGTTCGAGTGCGCGCGCGCCAACGGCGACATCGTGTCGAGCCGCAAGGGCACG
>JAKAHL010000292.1 GCA_021815005.1 Chloroflexota bacterium | reverse complement strand
TGCGCGACGCCCTGCTCGGCCGGGAGCCCGCCGACTGGGACCTCGCCACCGACGCCCGGCCCCACCGCCTGGTCGAGCTGTTCCCAGGTGCCGTCTACGAGAACCGCTTCGGCACCGTCGCCATCCGCCGCGACGCCGAGGTCTTCGAGGTCACCACCTTTCGCCTGGAGCACGAGTACGCCGACTTCCGCCGGCCGCACCGGCTGGAGTTCGGCGACGACATCGAGGCCGACCTCGCCCGCCGCGACTTCACCGTCAACGCCATGGCCTGGGGCCGCCGGCCGGGCGAGGCCGCGAACACCCTCGCCGATCCCTTCGGCGCGCGCGCCGACCTGGCCGCCCGTCTGCTGCGCGCCGTGGGCGACCCGGACGCCCGGTTCCGCGAGGACGCCCTGCGCATGGTCCGCGCCGTGCGCCTCGCAGCCACCCTCGGCTTCGGCATCGAGCCCGCCACCCTGGCCGCCATCCGAGCCAACGCCCCGCTCGTCGCCCACCTCTCCGGGGAGCGGATCGCCACCGAGCTCGAGAAGCTCCTCGCCGCCCCGCGCCCGTCGGTCGGGCTGGCGCTGATGCAGGAGACCGGCGTGCTCGGGGTCATCTCCCCGGAGCTCGCGGCGCAGCGCGGCATCGCGCAGCGCAAGGTCCGGGGCGAGGACCTCTGGGACCACACCCTGCGCGCGGTGGACGCCGCCCCCGCCGAGCGCCCCGTGATCCGGCTCGCGGCCCTCCTCCACGACATCGGCAAGCCGGCCACGCTCGCCGGCGGCCACTTCCCGCACCACGACGCCGTGGGCGCCGAGCTGGCCGACGCGCTCCTCCGACGCCTCCGCTACCCGCGCACGCCGGCCGATGAGGTGGTCCACCTCGTGCGGCACCACATGTTCGTGGTGGACCCGGGCGCCACCGACGCCGCGGTTCGCCGGTTCATCCTGCGCATCGGGCCCGAGCGACTCGACGCGCTGTTCGCGCTCCGTCGAGCCGACGACCTGGGCAGCGGCGCGGACCCGGACGATCCCGACACCGCGTCGTTCCGGGCCCGCGTCGAGCACGAGCTCCACGCGGCGCATCCCCTCGACCGGAGCGCCCTGGCCGTGGACGGCCGCGACCTGATGGACGAGCTTGGCCTGGAGCCCGGCCCGCGCCTCGGCCGCGTCATCGACGAGCTCCTCGACCGCGTCATCGCCGACCCGGGCGCCAACGAGCGCGGCTCGCTCCTTCTGCTCGCACAGGGCATCCTTGCGGACATGTACGAAGACGCGGTGGACCCGTCGTGATCGAGGTGCTGCTCCAGGCGGAGCGGGCCCTGTCGCTGGGCCTTGTGGACCAGGCGGAGCGCCTGTACCGGCAGGCAGCCGCCGCCGACCCGCGCAACTCGATCGCGGTGGTTGGCCTGGCGCGGGTGGCGCTCGAGCGCGCCGACGATGCCCGGGCGCTGCAGCTCGCCTGGCGTGCGCTGGCGATCGACCCGGACAACGCGGCGGCGCAGCGGCTCGCGGCGCGCATGGAGGAAGTGCTGGCGACGCGGGGCGAGGCCCTGCCGACACGGGAGGTGAGCGCGTGAGGGTCCTGGTCACCGGCGGTGCCGGGTACGTGGGCGGCGTCTCGGCGGACGCGCTGGTCGCCGCCGGCCACGACGTCATCGTCCTCGACGACCTGTCCACCGGCCACGCCGCGGTCCCCAGCCCCGAGGCCCGCCTCGTCCGGGGCAGCTACGCCGACCAGGCGGCCACCCGCGCGCTGCTGGAGCGCGAGCGCGTGGACGCGATCCTCCACTGCGCCGCCCGCTCGCTCGTCGGCGAGAGCATGGCGGACCCCGCCAAGTACTACCGCGAGAACGTGGTTGGCGGCGTCGCCCTCCTCGAGGCCGCCCGGGAGGCCGGCGTCCGGCGCATCGTCTTCTCGTCCACCGCCGCCACGTACGGCGTGCCCGAGGCCACGCCCATCACCGAGGACGCGCCGCTCCGCCCGATCAACCCCTACGGCGAGTCCAAGCGGACGTTCGAGGGCGCCCTGCGGTGGTACGGCGCGGCATACGGGTTCCGGAGCGTGATCCTGCGCTACTTCAACGTGGCCGGCGCCACCGATCGGCTGGGGGAGGTGCACCGCCCGGAGACGCACCTCATCCCCAACGTCCTGCTCGCGGCGGAGGGCGGCCCCGCGCTGACGCTGTTCGGCGAGGACTACCCGACCCCGGACGGCACGCCGATCCGCGACTACATCCACGTCGCCGACCTGGCCGACGCGCACGTGGCGGCGCTGGTGGCAACGGACCCGGCGGACGCCCGGACCGGCCCCGTTGGCGGCGGTGTTGGCGCCGAGCCCCTGATCGCCAACCTGGGCACGTCCTCGGGCTTCTCCGTGAAGCAGGTCCTGCAGGCGGCCGAGGCGGTCGTCGGCGCGCCGATCCCGCACACCGCTGGCCCGCGCCGCCCCGGCGACCCGCCCGTCCTCGTGGCGTCGAACGCCCGTGCCCGCGAGGTCCTGGGCTGGGCGCCGCGGCGCTCCACGCTGCCGGAGATGATCGGCTCTGCCTGGGCGTGGCGGCGGGCGCACCCGGACGGGTACGGCGACTGACCCGCGCGGGCGCGAACGGGACGCACCCGGCGCCGCGGTCACGCTGGCCTGCGGCGCTCGCCGGATCCTCGCGACCTGTCCTGCGGACGCCCGCTCAGGGGACCTTGAGGTGGACCGGGTTCCCCGACATGGACACCTGCCAGGTGGTCGTGTCGTTGCCGCCCCGGGTCACCGTGTACTCGACCTGCCACCAGCCGCTGTCGCTCGGCCTGCCCGTCGGCGACCATAGCCCCCGTGAGCCATAGGTGGGCGGCAGCAGGATGCTGATGTGGATCCAGGTGCCGTTCGTGACCTGGGCGCCGTTTAGCGTGGTTGTGATCGAACTCACCGGCGGGGACGAAGTCCCACTGCTG
>JAKAHL010000291.1 GCA_021815005.1 Chloroflexota bacterium | reverse complement strand
GGCGAGCACAACCTTGTCGAGGCGGCCGCGACCGACGGCGCCGGCCATCGTCGCCACCGTGCGGTGCCAGCCCGCGCGGTCCGGCTGGGAGCGTTCGGTGCGCAGGGGCGCGAACACGGGCCTGGCGACCATGCCCTGGGCCGACGGCGTGAGGGCGCGCGCGCGCTCGAGGAGCCGCTCCCAGCGGGCGTCCACAGCCCGCGGGTCAAGGGCGCCAACCGCGCTCGCGGTCAGCGTGCTGGCCCCACCCCGCGTCGCCAGGAGCAGCTTCGGCAGGACGAGGGAGCTCGGGCCGAAGGGGGCCCAGGGGTCGTCGTCGGCCGGCCGGCGGCCAGTGAAGCCCAGGCCGCCGAGCAGGGTTGGGGTGGCTGGGCCCTCGACGGCCGCATCGTCCGCCAGGTCGCGCCAGGCGCCCTCGGCATCGCGGAAGCGCGACGGCCCGTCGCCCTCGGCAGCCCAGGCGCGCCCGACGCCCACGAGCGCGACGCCCTGCGAGGGCTGCAGCCAGAGGGCGGCCTCCAGATCGGCCTCGGCCGCGGCGGCGAACAGCGCGATGGGATCCACGGCCGCGACCGCGACGCCCGCGGCGACGAGCCGGCCGGCGGGCTGCGGCGTGCGGGCCAGGAGCCGCGCCAGCGGCTCGCCGATGCGCTCGCCGGCAGCGACCGGGTCCTCGAGGGCAGTCACGCGCCGGCCCCTTGCCGTTCCGCGCCGGCCCCTTGCCGTTCCGCGCCGGCCCCGGCGTCCGGGACGGACCCGGCGTCCGGGACGCCGCCCCGGCGGATCCGCGCCTCCGGGACGCCCGCGCTGCGCAGGAGCACCTCGCGCAGCGCCGGATAGGTGTCCTCGAGCGGCTCGGGGGCGTCGTCCAGCAGCCAGCGGGCGACGACCTCGTTGAGGGCGCCGAACCACACGACGCTGGTGATGTCGGTGTCGAGCGCCGGGATGGCGCCGGTCGCCACCGCCTCGTCGAGATAGCCGCGGATCAGCTGCGCGAAGCGCGCGTGCAGGGCGTTGGTCTCGGCCTGGAACGCGCGCCCGGCACCGGCGAGGTCAAGGAACAGCACGCGGGCCATGGTGCGGTGCCCGGCGAACGTGGCGAGCACCGTGCGCAGGGCCGCCTCGGCCCTGGCGACGGGTTCGGTCTCCAGGGCGACCGCCCGCTCGACGCGCGCGACCAGCTTGTCCGCGGTCGTCGCCATGAGCTCGCGGAAGATCGCCTCCTTGCTCGGGAAGTGGAAGTAGATGCCGCCCTTGCTGGTCTCGGCGGCGCTCGCGATGTCGTCCACGGCCGTGTCCCGGTAGCCGCGCTGGGCGAAGGCCGAGAAGGCGGCGTCGAGGATCCGCTCACGGCGGCTGCGACTCTGCTCGGCGGGATCGGTGCGGGGCATGGCTGCGGTGGTCCTCGTCGGTACGGCCGGTCGCCGGGCGTTCGTGCGCACCCGGGGCATGCCCGGCGTGCGTCACCGACCGACCAGTCGGTCGGTCACCGGGGAATGGTAGCGCAGACCGCCTCGATGCCCATGGCTCGGCCGATCCGGTGGCGATTCCGGGCCACCAGCCGGTAGGCCGGACCCCAGAGCGCGTGGCCGATCGGGCAGTCGTACACGGCAGCGGCGAGACCCAGCAGCGGGAGATGCCGCCCCGCGCCGATCACGGCCGCGGCGCCGGCCGCGACGGTGCCGTCGGAGCGGACCAGGTGAAGCGCGTCCGACAGGCGGCGGCCCGCGACGGCGGCCGCCAACTCCGCGTCGGCGGTCACGCTCTGGAGCTCAACCACCCGCAGCTCGTGCGGCGGCACGCGGGCCGCCAGCCAGTCGCCCGAGGCGCGGCAGATGCCGCAGTCGCCGTCGATGAGCAGGGTGTCGGGACGCATGGCGCCAGCGTCGTCCCGTCGGCGCGGCGCCGTCAAGCGCGGCTGGTCGCACGGGGCGTCGGCTGGTGGGGCGGGGCTCGCGGGGCGGGCGGGCCTTCGGTCGGGCCCCGCAGTCGGCGCCAGGTCTCGCGGCGCGGCGTCGCGGGGTCGCGACTGCGGCATCGGGCGCACGACGCGCGCACCGCAACCTCGAGCAAGTCGGCGATAAGGGGCGGTGGGCATCCTGCGGGCCATGGATCCCGTCCGACTCGGCCTCGCCGTCCGCGCCCTGCGTCGCCGACGCGGTTGGACCCAGGCGCAGCTCGGCGAGCGTTGCGGCCTCTCGCAGTCCGCGATCTCGCGCCTCGAGCAGGGCGAGGGCGACCGCCAGACGATCGCCGCGGTCGCGCGTGCCGTGGAGTCGCTGGGCGCCCGCCTGCGCGTCACGGTGCTCGCCCACGCCGAGGATCTCGACCGGCTGCTCGACGCCCGGCACGCCTCGCTGGTGGACCGCCTGGCGACGCTGTTGCGCGACGCCGGGTGGCTGGTGGCTCCCGAGGCGACGTTCAGCGTCTACGGCGAGCGCGGCTCGATCGACCTGCTTGCGTTCCACCCTCGGACCGGCGCGCTGCTCGTGGTCGAGGTGAAGAGCGCGGTCCCGGACGTCCAGGCGACCCTCGCCGGCATCGACCGCAAGGCGCGCCTCGCCCCGGTGGTCGCCCGCGAGCGCGGCTGGCGGGTCACGTCGGTGTCGAGGTGGCTGGTGCTGCCGGACGACCGGACGGCGCGACGGCGAGTGGCCCAGCACGAGACCACATTCCGGGCCGTCCTGCCCGGCCGGACCGTGGAGATGCGCCGGTGGGCGAAGGCACCGGGCGGCCCCGCGGCCGGGATCGTGTTCGTGTCGGATATGCGCCCAGTGGGTGCTCGCCACCGAATCCGGCCCGCCGCCGCCTGATCCGCTGACAGCCACTCGTGGCACGGGTGCCTGTCACCGAAACTGCGACGAGCACCCGCGTCACGCATATCTGGCCGCAGGTCGGGCGCGGGGGCGGGCGCCGGGCGGGCGCGAGGTCGGGGCGCGGGGGC
>JAKAHL010000290.1 GCA_021815005.1 Chloroflexota bacterium | reverse complement strand
GGGGACGGGGCTGCGGGGCGGCGGACGGCTGCTGGGTGAGCATCGGCGGACTCCAGGGGAGATGCGGCGCCAGATGGCGCCCGGCTCAGTTCGGTCCCCGCACTCTAGCACGCGGGTGCGGCCGCGCCCTCGCATCGGGCCCGACCGCGTGGGGCCGCCGGCCGCCTTCCGGCCGCCTCCCGGCGGGCCACGGCGGCCATGCGGCCCGATCGTCCCGGCCGCGGCCGGGCGGCCGGGATCTCAGCCCAGACGCACCGCGCCCGTCACGTCGGCCGCCACGAGGGCGAGGTACAGCAGGTACAGCGCCCCGCCCACCAGGAGGGCTCGGCCGTCGAGCGCGCGGCGGCGCGCCATGGTGCCGAAGACGGCCCCGACCGCAACCAGGGCCATCGCGGCCGACGCGAAGGCGAGCGCGCTGTCGGCGGTGACCCGCCACGCGTCGCCGGCGAGCACGAGCGCGACGATGGTCGGGATCGCGGACTGGAAGACCATCGCCCCCGTGATGTTCCCCATGGCCAGCGTGTCTTTGCCCTGGCGGACCCAGATCAGGCTGTTGAACTTCTCCGGCAGCTCGGTGGCGATCGGGGCGATGACCAGCGCCAGCAGCAGCTGGGAAACGCCGAACGACGAGGCGAGCCCGTTCACGGCGCCCACGAACAGGTAGGCCCCGCCCACGATGCACGCCAGAGCGGCCAGGACCTGGACCGAGACGATCCGGAGGCGCGGGACGGCCGGGTCCTGCGCGTGCCCCGCCCGGTCCAGGCGGTGGAACCGCAGCGGCGCCAGGTCGTCCTCGCCTGCGGCGCGCTCGGCCTCGAGGTGGCCCTTCACGTACAGCGCGTAGATCCCCGCCAGCACCGCCGCGACGAGCCACTTGGCGGGCGCCAGCGGCGCCGGGAGGAACGCCGCTGCGATGGCAAGGGTGTACGCCACGACGAAGTACCGGATGTCGTGGACGAGGACCGCCGTGTCCACGACCATGTCCTCGCCAGCCGCCCGCCGGCCCCGGTAGGCGATGACCCCGACGCCGGTGACGAACATGGCGAGGGTGGACAGCATGAAGGGCGCCCCCAGCACCGCGCCGATCCCCACGTCGTCGGTGGCGCGGCCGCCGCCCCCGAAGCCGATCGCGATGATCGGGATCATCGTCTCGGGGAGCGCCGTGCCCACCGCCGCGAGGACGGACCCCACCGCGCCCTCGGCGAGCTCGAGCTTCCGCCCGAACCACTCGATCCCGTTGGTGAACAGCTCGGCGCCCGCGAGGATCACCACGAACGCGACGGCCAGCAGCACCGCGTCCACGTCAGCCCTCCAGGGTGAGCGCCGCGATGACGGAGGCGCAGATGACGAGGAGCACCAGGAGCGCCACCAGCGCGAGGCGCCGGTCTCGGGCGGCGAGGAACCCGGCGCCCGACACGATCACCCGCCCCAGGGGCAGCGCCACCAGGAGCGTCATGCCGGCCCAGATGAACCCCTCCGGCTGCAGGTCGGCGATCTGGCCCGGGATCGCGAGCAGGGAGTACGGCGGGAAGGCGCCGCCCCCCAGCGGGTTGTCACCCCGGGCGGCCATGCCGCCCACGCCGATGAGGATCAGCAGCAGCGCCAGCCGGGTGCCCACGGTCAGGAGGCGGCCCGCGACGGTCTCCAGGCGAGCCGCCGTGGCCGCCATCGAGGCCAGTCGCGCCTCGCGCCCGCCGCTCACCGGCCCAGCGCCTTCTGGACCATCTCGACTGCCGTGTACAGCAGCACCACCACGAACAGCACCTGGAGCAGCCGCGTGTTGACCCGGTGCGCGATCCGGCTGCCGAGCGTCGCCCCGGCGAAGACGCCGAGGGCGGTGGGCCCGGCCACGAACGGGTCCACCTGCCCCCGCAGCAGGTAGATCACCGCGGACGACGTGGCCGTGATCCCGATCATCATGTTGCTGGTCGCGGTGGCCACCTTGAGCGGGACGCCCATCGCCACGTTCATGGTGGGCACCTTCACGATCCCGCCGCCAACCCCGAGCAGGGCGGAGACGAGGCCGGCCAGGGCGGAGCCGGCCATGCCCAGCGGCAGGCGGCGCACGCGATAGCCGGGTCCGCCGAGCGTGTCGGTGAAGCTCGGCGCCGCGGCCGGGTCCGGGTCCTCCCCCGCCGCGGCCGCCGTCGAGGCCGCGGGGCCCGCGAGGGCGCGGTGGAGCATCGTCGCGGACATCCACAGCAGGAGCGCCGCGAACAGCCCGGCCAGCGCCTGCTCCGAGAGCAGGAACGCGATCAGGCCGCCCACCAGGGCGCCCGAGGCCGAGAACAGCTCGAGCACCATGCCCAGGCGCAGGTTGGCCACGTGCTTCTGGAGGTACACGCTGGCGCCTGCGCTCGAGGTCACGATGACCGACACGAGCGAGACGGAGACGGACTCGCGCAGCGGCAGCCCGAATCCGAGCGTGAGCAGCGGCACGATGAGGACGCCACCGCCGAGCCCGAGCAGGGAGCCGAAGACCCCCGCCAGGAGGCCGCCGACGAGCAGCGTGATGCCGGCGATCACCGGAGGACCGCCGGCAGGGCGGCGCCCCCGGTGACCGTGACGGGCATCGTCAGCCGGCTATGGGCGGAGGTGCTGCGGCGCGTACGGCAGCAGGGCCACGTGACGGGCGCGCTTGAGGGCGATCGCCAGCTCGCGCTGGTGCGCCGCGCAGGTGCCCGTCTTGCGGCGCGGCTCGATCTTGGCGCGCTCGGAGAGGTAGCGGCGGAGGCGGTTGACCTCCTTGTAGTCGATCGCGACGGTCTTGTCGGCGCAGAACGAGCAGACCTTCCGGCGCCGGCGGTCGCGGTAGTAGTCGTCGCGCTTCTTGGTCCTGGACATGGGGGGCATGGGTTGTGTCTCCAGATGCTGGCGGCCGAGCCGCCGGAGCGGCCCGCGGGCCGCGTTGGGGTCGCTAGAAGGGCAGGTCGTCCAAGTCGTCGTCCGACGGCCGGGGTGCGGGAGCCTGCCGCGTGGGC
>JAKAHL010000289.1 GCA_021815005.1 Chloroflexota bacterium | reverse complement strand
GCGGGCCGGGCCGGAGCGCCGGGCTGCGCGGGACCGCCCGGGCCCGCGGCGTCGGCGGGCGGGTGGAGGGCGTCGCGTCGGTCGGCGGACGGGGTGACGCGCACGAGGACCACCTGCACGCCGGCCTCGCGGCAGGCCCGGGCGAGGCGAGTGGCGTTGACCAGCACCTCGGCCCCCGGGATCGGGACCGTGGGCATCGCCACGATGCCGCGCTGGAGGTCGATCAGGACGAGCGCGGTCCGGGCGGGGTCGATGGGGTCGAGCGGGGCGGGCATGTCGGCGGTCATCGGGGATCCTCGTGGATGGCGGGGTCGGCCGGCTGGACGCGGAGCGCGGCAGCCAGGACGAGCTCGGCCGCGCGGTCGGTGCCGAGGACCCCGGTGTTGAGCATGAGCGTGTAGAGGAGCGGATTGCGCCAGTCCGCGCCGTGGACCTGGCGCAGGTACGCGGCTCGGTTGGCGTCCGCCTCACGGATGCGGCGCCGGGCGGCCTCGAGGGCGATCACCTCGCGCTCGCGGATGGTCTGGACGCGGACGACGGGGTCGGCGTAGAGGTAGACGTGCGTGGCGTTCGGGTGCTCGCGCAGGATGGCGGCGCCGCCGCGCCCGACGATCACCGCGTTGCCGGTCGCCGCGAGCTCCTCGAGCACGGCTCGCGTGAGCTGGACGATGCGCGGCCGAGGGTCCGAGGCGAGCTCGGGATACGGGGGCTCCCAGCCGAAGCCGGCGGCAGGCACCTGCGCGAACGAGGCGATGACGCGGTCGAGGAGGCGGGTGGGCTGCTCGTCGGCGCTCTCCACGAGCGACGGGTCCATGTCCGCCCGGCGGGCCACCTCCTCGATGATCCAGCGGTCCACGAAGGGCGCCCCGAGGCGGTCCGCGACGAGGCGTCCGATGGTGGTGCCCCCGGCCCCGTACTCGCGCGCGATGGTGACGATCGGCATGCCGCGGGCTCCTGTGTGGCATATACTCCCGTTTCTCGAATTATATCGGCTGGTGGAGTGTTTGGAGCCCGAAGGGTTGCCGGGCACCCACCGCGTCTGCCGTGCCCGCCCGCGGGCGACCCTCCTCGCCGGCCCGGGTGGCACGGACACGGAGGCTGCGCCATGGCGGCGTCATCACCGGGGCGGGGCCTGTCGCGCGTCCCGTACAAGTGGGTGGCGCTGTCCAACACGACGCTCGGCGTCCTGATGGCCACCATCAACGCCTCGAGCCTGGTCATCGCGCTGCCGGCCGTGTTCCGCGGGATCCACCTGGACCCGCTGGACCCCTCGAACTTCACGTACCTGCTGTGGGTCCTCAACGGCTACCTGCTCGCGAGCGCGGTGCTGGTGGTCACGCTCGGCCGGGTGGGCGACATGTACGGCCGCGTCCGCATGTACAACCTGGGCTTCGTGGTGTTCACGGCGGGCTCGATCGGCCTGTCGGCGACCTGGAGCACGGGCACCGCCGGCGCGGTCGAGATCATCGTGATGCGGATCGTGCAGGCGGTGGGCGGGGCGCTGCTGATGGCGAACTCGGCGGCGCTGCTGACCGACGCGTTCCCCGCCAACGAGCGGGGCATGGCCCTGGGCATCAACCAGATCGCGGGCCAGGCGGGCACGTTCCTCGGGCTGATCCTGGGCGGCGTGATGGCCGCCATCGACTGGCGCTGGGTGTTCCTGCTCAACGTGCCGGTGGGGGTGGTGGGCACGGTCTGGGCGTACGTGGCGCTGCGCGAGCTGGGCGAGCGCCACCCCGCGCGCATCGACTGGCTGGGCAACGTCACGTTCGCGCTGGGACTGGGCCTGGTGCTGGTCGGGATCACCTACGGCATCGCCCCGTACGGCGACCAGCCCACCGGCTGGGGCAACCCGCAGGTGATCGGGGCGATCGTCGCGGGAGTCGTGCTGCTGGGCGCCTTCGCGGCCATCGAGCGGCGGGTCCCCTCGCCGATGTTCCGGCTCGAGCTGTTCCGGATCCGGGCGTTCGCGGCGGGCAACCTCGCGGGCCTGCTCAGCTCCGTGGGGCGCGGCGGGCTGCAGTTCCTGCTGATCATGTGGCTGCAGGGGATCTGGCTGCCGCTCCACGGCTACTCGTTCGAGAGCACGCCGTTCTGGGCGGGGATCGCGATGCTGCCGCTGACCGCGGGGTTCGTGGTCGCCGGGCCCGTGTCGGGCTACCTGTCCGACCGCTTCGGGGCTCGGCCGTTCGCCACCGCGGGGATGCTGCTGGCCGCGCTGTCGTTCCTGCTCCTGATGGCGCTGCCGTCGGACTTCGCCTACCCGGCGTTCGGCGGGGTGATCTTCGCGAACGGCGTGGCCTTCGGGCTGTTCGCCTCGCCCAACACCGCGGCGATCATGAACAGCGTCCCGGCCCGCCACCGCGGGGCGGCCTCGGGGATGCGGGCGACGTTCCAGAACGCGGGCATGCCGCTCTCGATCGGCGTGTTCTTCACGCTGATGATCCTGGGCCTCCAGGCGTCGGTGCCCGCAACGATGTACCAGGGGCTGACGGCCAGCCACGTCCCGGCGCAGGCCGCGCAGACGCTGTCCCACCTGCCCGCCGTGGGCTACCTGTTCGCCGCGTTCCTCGGCTACAACCCGCTCCAGTCCCTGCTCGGGCCGACGGTGCTCAACGCGCTGCCGGCCTCGGACGCCGCGCACCTGGTGAGCACCGGCTTCTTCCCGTCGCTGATCGCGGGGCCGTTCCACGACGGCATCGTGGTGGTGCTCACGTTCTCGATCGCGATGTCGCTGGTCGCGGCGGCGGCGTCGTGGCTGCGCGGCGGGCGCTACGTCCACGACGAGCAGGAGGCGGCTCGACTGGATTCCGAGTCGGACGCGGCCTGAGGGGCGCGGGGGCTTGCCCCCGAGAGCTGGCGCACGGAGCGGCTGAACCGTCGGCTCGTCCGCCAGGTGATCCGCCCCGTGCGCTCGTTCGGTGTCTGGCCGCCGCGGCGGTCGCCGGGCGAGCGCACGGAGCGGGCAGATCGGAGGCCCGCCC
>JAKAHL010000288.1 GCA_021815005.1 Chloroflexota bacterium | reverse complement strand
TCAGCCCCGCGCGATCGCCCGTCGCCGGGCGCGCACGGCGAGGACGGCCAGACCGGCCGAACTCGCCAGGCCCACCGCGAGCGCGCCGCCCCAGATGGCCGCCGGGCCGACCCGGTCGTTGAGGACGCCACCGAGGAGCGGCGCGACGGCGCGCGACGCGGCCCAGCCCAGCCAGTACACGCTCATGTACCGGCCCCGCAGCTCCGGCGCGGCGAGGTCCGCGACGTACTTGGCGGCGGTCGGGACGACGATCAGCTCGCCCGCCGTGAGCACGGCCATGCTCAGGACGAAGCCGGGGAAGGCACCCATGAGCGCGACGCTCCCCGCCCCGGCCGCGTAGATCGCCATGCCGGCCGCGATGACGGTGAGCGGCGCGAAGCGCTTGGTGAGGCTCGTGACGGGATACTGCGCGGTCACGCACAGGACGGCGTTGGTCGTAGGGATCCAGCCGTAGAGGTACTCCGGCAGGCCGAAGTTGGCCTTGGTGTACGGGGCCAGCAGGATCCAGACGGTGCTGGGCGCGATCAGCCCGATCGAGATGAGCGCGGCGAACGTGACGAAGCGGCGGTCCCGGGCGACCGTGAGGAACCCGGGGGCCACGACGCCGCGCGGCAGGCCGGCGGGCCGGCGCCGCAGCGTCTCACGGGCGAACACCGCCACGAGCACGGCATAGGCGAAGAACCCGACCGAGGCGCCGTAGAAGGCGAGGCTGTACGAGGCGGTGGCGAGGAAGCCGCCCACCGCTGGCCCGAGTCCGAACCCGGCGTTCGAGGCGATGCGGTTGATCGAGTACGCCTCGGCGCGCTGCTCGGCTGGGACCAGGTCGGCGAGCATCGCGTCCGCGCTCACCTGGTACATCGGGTTGCCCATGCCGAACACGGCCATCAGCAGGGCGAACGACGCGTACCCGCTGGCTCCCGAGAGGAGCAGGTAGACCGAACCGCTCACGAGGAGGCTCCCGACCATCACCACCCTGCGCCCGAACCGGTCGGCGAGGCTCCCGGCCACGAGCGAGGCCGCCATCCCGGCGACGGCCTGAATGGTGATCAGCGAACCCACGGCGGCGAGCGGAAGCTGGAGGCGCTCGCTCGCGAAGATCAGCAGGTAGGGCCAGACCAGGCTCCCGCCGGCGTTGCTGATCAGGATGCCGACGACCATCAGCCAGTACTGCGCCGGGAACCGGCGGCGAAGATCACGCAGGCGTGCCGGCGCCAGCCGCCCGGCGAGGGGCAGCGGGGTGACCCGCGTCGCGCCGCGAGGCGCCATCCAACCTCCCGTCCGGGTGGGCTCCGTCCGGCCCGGCGGGCTCGGGCCGGGCCGCAGTGCGTCAAACGTCACCGACGCCGGCGCAGGGCGGACGGCAGGACTCGTGTCGGTGCCGCCATTGTCGCCCACGGGCGGCGGGTCCCGCGGCGGGTGGGCGCACCGCGTCACGGGACCCCCGCCGGGCCACCCGCGAGGGCCCGGCGACCCAGCCGGCCGTGTGCCCCCGGCCCGGCCAGCAGGGGCCGGCGCGGCAGCTCGCCGCCGGGCACGCTCAGCCTGCCGGGTGAGCGTGCCCGGCGGCGGCGGGTGCGAGACAGTTCCAACCTGGCGGAACGATCGGTGGCCGTCAGCGCCGTCCGTCGCGCGTGGTGGACGGCCGGTGCGAGACAGTTCCAACCTGGCGGAACGATCGGTGGCCGTCAGCGCCGTCCGTCGCGCGTGGTGGCCCGCGCGGGCGGACGGGACGGCGCGCGCGTCACCGGCCGAGGTGGCGCGCGACCGCAAGCCGCGCGCCCCTGCGTGACCCACCCTCCGCCACGCTCGATGGTTCCGCCAGATGCGAACGACCGGGAAAGGCCCATCCAGCGGGCGTCTCGATGCTCCTCGCGTCGGGCGGCCGTCCACCCCGCGTCGATGTGGACGATGGCACCGTCCACGAACCGCGACTCGTCCGAGGCGAGGAAGATCGCCGGGTTGGCGATGCCGATCGGCTCCCGAACCAGGGCGCCATGCCGGCCCAGGCCATCGCCCGGGCGGCGCCGATCGACGCCGCGTCGAGAGCTGCGACCTTGCAGCAGGCCGACAGCGGTGTGCTTGCTCATGGTGAGACGACGCCGGCCACGCCGCCGCCCACACGGGCAACGCGCTGGCACCGGCCCGGGTCTCGGCTCTGCGGCCTCCCGGGCAGCCGAGCTCGCCCGATCGACGCGCCGGCCCGACTCCTGCTCGCGTCATGCCGCGCGCGCCCCCGGCCGGTCGAACGACACGCCGCGGTCCCGAAGGCTCGCCCAGGCGTCATGGCCAATCACCACGTGGTCGAGCACGTCGATATCGAGCAGGCGGCCCGCGGCGATCGCCTCCGCGGTGAGGTGCAGGTCGTCCGGCGACGGCGTCGGGTCGCCGGAGGGGTGGTTGTGGACCAGGATCACCCCGCTCGCGTCGAGCCGGACGGCATCCCGGAACAGCTCGCCCACCCGAACCAGCGAAGCGGAGACGTTCCCGACGTAGCAGCTGGACACGCGCAGCACCGCGTTCTTGGCGTTGAGGCTCAGCACCCGGAGCTCCTCGCGCTCGAGCCGGCCCATCTCCACCACGAGCCGGTCCGCGACGTCACGCGGGGACCGGATGGTCCACCGGCCCGCCGGCCAGTCCGCGACGGACCGGCGCCCAAGCTCGAAGGCCGCCGCGAGACGAGCCGCCTTCGCGACGCCGACGCCGGGGATCGAGGCCAGCTCGGCATCGCTCGCCCGGGCCATCGCCCCGACGCCCGCCTGCCGCGCGAGCAGGTCCTCCGCCACGGCGACGGCACTGCGCCCGGCGCCGCCCGTCCCGAGGACCACGGCGATCAGCTCCGCCGCCGAGAGCCCGCCGGGGCCGCGCAGGGCGAGCCGCTCGCGGGGGCGCTCGGCGGCGGGCAGGTCCCGGACCGAGCGTGTCGCCCGCCGAGGCTCCTGCGCGTTGGGGACCGGGTCGCTGGTCATCGGGCCGAACTCCGCTGGC
>JAKAHL010000287.1 GCA_021815005.1 Chloroflexota bacterium | reverse complement strand
GTTCGGCGCCCCGAAGGCGGCCGAGGCCTACGCGACGGTCTATGCAGGGCTGCTCGGGCTGTCGGCGGCAGGCGCAGCGCCGGCGCCCGCGTCCGTCGCCTCGCCCCCGTCCGGAGCCGCGCCCACGCCCGTCGCCGGGCCGGTCCTGGTCGTCGGCGTCCAGCGCGTGCTCCTCGAGCGGCGGCTCGCCCAGCTCCCCCACCCGGCGCCCCCCGGCGTCACGGTGGTCACCCTGCCCGGCCGGAGCGCCGCCACCTCGGCGGAGGGCGCCTCGCGGCACCTGCCGACCCGGGAGCTGTCGCTGGCGGAGGTCGATCCCGACGCGCCATTCGCCCGCGAGATGGCGCGCCTCTCGGGTCCCGAGCTGGCCGGTCTGCCCGCGGGACTCGCCCGCGCCATCCGGACGGTCCTCCACCCGCTCGCGCCCGGGGCTCGCCGCCGACTTCGGGAGCGCCGCGATGAGCTGCGCGCCCGGGAGCTCGAGCGTCTGGTGCTCGAGGCCTGGCGGGCGCGCTCGGCCGAGGGCGCCACGGCCTGGATCGTCGCGCTGGATCCGGCGGACGTGCTCGCGGCCCGTGCCGCCCTCGAGGCGGGCGCGCCGCTGGCGCCGGGCGGGCTGCGGTGGCTGGCAGACCGGCTTGACGCGGCGGGAGCCTGGGCGGGCGCGGCCGAGGCGGGCCACAAGCCCTGACGGCGCGCGGCCGAGACGGTTCCGGCGGGGGCTAACGGCCCTTCGCGCGGGCGGCCGCGGCGGCCTTGGCCGCGATGCCCCTGAGCTCCGCCTCGCGCTCCACCTTGGAGCGCTGCGAGTTCTCGACGTGGACGTCCACGACGTCGGCCGGGGCGCCCTCCATCACCACGCGGCCCTTTTCGAGGAGCATCGCCCGGTTGCAGAACTCGGTGACCCAGTGCATGTCGTGGGTGACGAGCACCACCGCCTTGGCGTTGGCGGCGATCTCGAGGACGCGCTGACGCGACTTCTCGCGGAACACCTGGTCGCCCGTCGCGAGGACCTCGTCGAGCAGCAGCACGTCGGGGTCGACCGAGGTGGCGATCGAGAAGCCGAGGCGGGCGCGCATGCCCGACGAGTACGTCTTGATGGGCGCGTCGATGAAATCGCCGATGTCCGCGAAGTCGATGATCGGCTGCTGCAGCTCCAGCATGAGCTTGTGGTTGATGCCGAGGAACGCGCCCGCGAGCATGATGTTGTCGCGGCCGGTCAGCTCCTGGTCGAAGCCCGCCCCCAGCTGCAGCAGGCTCGAGATCTGGCCCCGGACGTCGATGAAGCCCTCGGACGGGTCGATGATCCCGGCCAGCACCTGGAGCAGCGTGCTCTTGCCCGCGCCGTTGGGCCCGATCACCGCGAGCGACTCGCCGTGGACCATCCGGAAGTTGACGCCGCGCAGCGCCCAGAACTGCTTGTCGCCACCCTCTCGCGTGAGCATGTTCTGGAACGAGGTGCGGAGCGTGTTCTTCTTGGTCAGGCGCAGGTTGTACTTGACGCCCAGATCCTGGACGTCGATCGCGTAGTTGACCTGCGTGAGCTCGTTCGGCTTGGGCATCAGAGGACCTTGGCGAACGTGGTCTCGGCGCGCTTGAAGATGACCGTCGTCGCCAGCAGGAACAGCAGCGAGGCGCCGAGGAGGATCAGGAGCGGGCGGAAGTCGGGCACGAATGGGCCCGACGTGTCACCGCCGTAGACGACCGCGCGGTACGACTCGAACAGCGTGAAGAAGGGGTTCAGCTCCATCAGCTTCATGATCGTGGGGTGCGTCTCGGCAATCTTGCTCAGCGACGAGGCGGCGTACAGGCCGGGCGACAGGTAGAACCACATGCGCAGGGCATGGCGGCTGACGTTGGCGACGTCGCGGTAGAAGACGTTGGTGGCCGCGACGAGGTAGCCGAACGCCATGGTGAACACGAGCTGCACCACCGCGATGGGGATGATCAGGATGAGCAGGGGCGACAGCCGGTCCCGGTAGAAGAGCAGCAGCAGGCCCATCAGCGGGATCATGCCGAAGGCGAACCCTGCGATGCCCGCCAGCGTGGACGCGGTGGGCAGGACGATCTTGGGGAACTTGATCTGCTTGATCAGCTTGTCCTGGCCGGAAACCGCGGTGATGGCGTCGCCCACGGAGCTCGTGAACCATTTCCACGGGAGGATCGCCGAGAAGATGAACAGCGGGTAGTCGGGCGTCGTCTTCTGGAGAATGACCGTCACGAGGACGACGTAGACCATCATCTGGAGCAGCGGGTCCACCACCCACCAGATGTTGCCCAGCAAGGTGTCCGACCCCTTCTTCTTGAGGTCGGCCTGCACGAGGTACTTGATCAGCTGGCGACGCTGCCAGAGCTCGGAAAGCGCCTCGCGCACAAGCGTGATCGGGTCGCGCCGAGCCCGCCGCGCCCGCACCGCGACCGCGGCAGACGACTGGGTTTGCATCACGCGGGAGGGTAGCACGGCTCCCCGCCCGCGCCCGCCGGCCGATCCCCGCCCGCCGGCCGATCCCCGCCCGTGGGCGCGACCCCGGCACCGCCCCTGCCGCTGGCGCCTCCGCGCCGGCCCGGACCGGCGATAATCCCGGCCCGGGACCCCGCGGAGCCCCGGGGCCGCCAGCGCCGTCACGGAGAAGCTAACCGATGGCTGAGCCCATCCCCCCGTCACCCGACTCGCCGTCTGGCGGGCCGGGCGGCGGCTCATCGTCGCCCGAGGTCTCGCCCGCCGCGCCGCCCGCCCGACGGATCGGCCTCGTGTCGCGCCGCCAGGCGCTGATCGGCGGCGCGGCCCTGCTGGCACTCGGCGCGGCCGGCGGCGCGGGCGTCGTCGCGATCCTCGGCACCGAGCACCCGGCCGGCAGCGGCCAGGCCGTGAGCACAACCCCCGTCACGCTCGGGCCGGGCCCAATCCCCTCGGAGCCCGGCGCCCTCGCGTCGCCCGACGGCTCGCCCGGCGACGAGGCCATCGAGCCCGGCCCCGCCGCCGGCCCCGCCCGGGTCGCCCGCGAGAACCAGC